>NZ_LZFI01000004.1:0-273239 GCF_001889925.1 Polynucleobacter sp. MWH-Adler-W8
CTAGGGTGGCTTTTCTTTTGATAAACAAACTCTAGAGTGATCAAGCCAACGTGAACTTTAAATCTCCAAGTTTTTCTACTGAACTTACGATCGTATCACCCTTCTTCAGCCATACCTGCTTGTCCTTTGGCATACCAGCAATAACGCCTTGCGGTGTACCAGTGAAAACAATATCTCCCGGCTCTAATGTCCAGTAAGTGCTGATGTAAGACAACATTTTTTGGGTATTGTGAATAAAGTCGGAAGTATTTGAGTTCTGACGCAACTCACCATTCACCCAAGTCTTTACGTCAAGCTTATTAGGGTCACCCACTAAGTCAGAAGTAACAAAGTAAGGTCCAATTGGTGCGTATTGGTCCAAGGTCTTACCAATCATCCATTGCCCACTTGGCAATTCCAGTTGCAAATCACGTGATGAGAAATCATTTGAGGTGCAATAACCTGCCACATAATCCAAAGCAGCCGATTCGGGAACATTGCGCATCTGCTTGCCGACAACAATCAACAACTCAGTTTCATAATCTAGTTTATAAGAAACCGATGGCGGTGGAATTTGCAATAAACAGTTGTGAGCCGTAAGACTATTGTTGTACTTATTGAATAGCGGCGGTACTCGTGGGCGAGCCATACCAACCTCATCCGCATGCGCACGGTAATTTAAGCCAACGCAAACAATCTTTCCAGGGTTTTTAAACAGGCGCCCGAAAGTAATGTCCGATTCTTTTAAATAAGGCACGCCAGATTTATCAGCGCTTGCTACTACCTTATTAAATCCCGCAGCATTACCCTCTTGCAATAATTGATCCAAGGTAGTCGGTGCTGCAATCTTCATTTTTTTAGCTACGGCACGAATATCGATAACACCTTTTGGGGTAACTACACCCAAGGTTTCTGTTCCATCCGCATTTTGGATCGAGAGAATTTTGCTGTTTTTGACCATTTCACGTGGACCGGTGTAAACCTCCCCTCCCCATACTGAGGTGGGATGTGCTGAAGCCTCTTTCATTACACCCATAGTAGAGGCAGCTACTAAACCGGCCCCAGCAGCTGAAGCAGTCTTCATAAATTGGCGACGTGAACTCATCTATATCTCCTTGTTTTGTTATCTATTTTTTAACTACAACAAGAATACTACCGCACCCTTTTATGCGGTGCCGCAGCAAATATAGATGTCAGCAGGCTTAACCTAGACCTAGATAAATAGCTAAGTGATAGGTAATAAAGGAGGCGATATAGGCCAAGGCAAATAAGTAGCTCAGCATGATGATCGGAATCTTCCAGCCACCCGTCTCGCGCTTTACTGCAGCAATGGTGGACAAACATTGAGGGGCAAATACAAACCAGGCCAATAGAGATAAAGCTGTGGCTAAGGACCAGCCATTGGAGATTAAGGGAATCAGCGCATCAGCTGCGTCGACACTCGAGCTAGATAGCGCATAAACCGTTGCCAGTGAGCTAACCACAACTTCACGGGCTGCCATACCTGGCACTAGAGCAATACTGATCTGCCAGTTAAATCCAATTGGTGAAAACACATGCGCTAAGGCCTGCCCCATCATTCCAGCAAAGCTGTATTGAATCGGTGATCCTGTTGCGCCCTCGGGCGGGAATGGAAAGCTAGATAACACCCACAAACCAATAGTCATCAGCAAAATAATTCCGCCAACATGGCGCAAAAAGATTTCTGCTCTTTGCCACAAGCTAATAGCTAGATTGCCTAAGCGAGGCAAGTGATAGCTTGGCAACTCCATCATGAGCGCGTTCATCCTAAATTGCTCACTCGTAAAGCGCTTCAGAATCCAGGCCACTGCCATCGCCCCCAAAATTCCAGCGAGATAAAGCAAGAATAAAACTAGGCCTTGTAAATCAATGCCCGCCCATAGCTTTTGCTCTGGAATGAATGCTGATATCAATAAGGCATATACCGGTAGACGTGCAGAACAAGTCATCATGGGTGCAATCAGAATCGTCACCATGCGATCACGCGCATTAGAGATGCTTCTGGTGGCCATAATTCCGGGGATGGCACAGGCAAAACTGGAGAGAAGTGGAATGAATGATCTGCCTGATAAGCCGACAGAACCCATCACTCTATCTAGCAAATAAGCAGCCCTTGGAAGATAGCCCGACTCTTCTAGCAAAAGAATAAAGAAGAACAAAATCAGAATTTGCGGCAAGAAAATCACCACGCCACCTAAACCTGCCAAAATTCCATTGATCAATAGACTACGTATCCATCCATTGGGCAATACTTCGACGATCTGATCACCCAGAAAGTCTACTGCGGATTTAATCAGGTCCATGGGTACCGTAGCCCAACTGAACACAGCCTGAAAAATACAAAAGAGTAAGGCCACCAAAATGATGGGGCCAAAAACTGGATGGAGTAATACCGCATCTAAACGATCGCTCAATTGATCGGGAATGATTTGATCTAGCTTGAGGTTTTGCAGAATTCGTTGAACTTGAATATTGTCAGATTCAGTATGGGCAATATGAGAGGCAACATTCTCTAGGGTCGCATCACTAGTACCTGTGCGCAATCCATTGAGATTACGCCAGTCCAGATTCGATAAGAACTGCTTGATTTCATCAGCGCCATCAGACTGAATGCCAATACTAGTGAGCACCGGCAAACCCAATTCACTTGAAAGTGCGGCAGTGTCTATATGCAGGCCTTGACGCTTAGCAATATCAAGCATATTGAGTACTACGATACAAGGCAGCCCCAAGCGCTTTGCAGCAAGTACTAAACGCAAGTTACGACGCAAATTCATGGCGCTCAATACGCAAATCACCAGGTCAGGACGTTTTTCACCTTCAGCTCGACCAAGCAATACGTTGCAGGTCACACGCTCATCTAAGGATCTTGGATACAAGCTATAAGCGCCAGGCAAATCCAGTATGCGAATATTTTTTCCGGACTCGAGCGATAGGCGCCCTTCTTTGCGCTCAACAGTAACGCCTGAATAGTTCGCCACCTTTTGACGACTGCCAGTCAGCAAATTGAATAATGCCGTTTTTCCACAATTGGGATTACCCAATAAAGCTACGAGTGGCTCACTCGAGAAAAAGTGAACTTTAGATTCAGGCATGTGAAATAGCATCGACCGTGATCATGCGGGCTTCGGCTTGACGCAATGCGAATGTGGAAGCTCCGACGCGAACCATATATGGACCTTTACCAAGCAAACCTTTGCGCAGAAGAGTCACCTGTTCACCAGGTAAAAATCCAATATCTTCTAGCTGCCCTTTAATTTGAGGGGCACCCTTAGGCGCGTTAACCGCGCTCACTCGGTAAAGAACTTCCAAATCAACCTGGTCCAAATGCATGGAGGATTGTCACTTTTATCAATAAATAGGAACGATTCTCATTATATACCTTATACTTGAGAATGGTTCTCATTTATATATACACTCATTTATGAAAAATACTTATACAAAACAGTTACTTATCAGCATTTTCTTGTTGTTAAATTTGACAAATATTGCCTATGGAGCAAGCAACGATATCCAGATTTCAATTAAAAATGGGCGATTTTTACCATCAGAGATTGATATCCCCGCCGATACCAAAGTAAAACTCACGATTGAAAACCTGGATGACACTCCAGAGGAATTTGAAAGCTACGACCTCAACAGAGAGGTATTAATCAAAGCCAAAAGCAAAGCCTCTTTCTACATCGGACCCTTAAGTCCTGGTGTCTATAAATTTGAAGGCGAATTTAGTCCGGAAACTGCTCAAGGTGTGGTGAGGGTTAAATGATGATGAGAAACAATTTAATGCAAGGCTTGTGTTGCCTGGCCCTTCTCTCTGCAAGCCCCTTGGTTCATGCTGGTGAATACTTAAGCGGGCCAGCAGATTACATCTACACCCCAAGAGTGGAAGAAGGTGAAAGAGAGATAGACACGAAGTTTGGAACCCAGACTCCCAGAAGCGGTGAAGACAATAGACAATCAGGCGCTTCTATTGGTTTCGGGTATGGCGTGAACTCCTGGTGGTTCACTGAGATTTATGGAAAAGCTATTTGGGATGGCACCAACTCTCAATTTGATGCAGTGGAATGGGAGAACAAATTTCAACTAACGGAGACTGGAAAATACCCAGTGGACATCGGCTTCTTGCTTGAGTTGGAGCGTCCTCAAAATCGTAATGAAGGCTATGAAGCCAAGTACGGCTTCTTATTTCAAAGCGAATGGAAAAAGTGGGTCGCCAATCTCAACGTCTTGATGCAAGGACATTACACGGGCACCGAAAATCAGGGGACCTATTTCGGCTACCAGGGCCAGGTGAAGTACCGCCTTCAACCAGAGCTGGAGCTTGGAGCTCAGATTTACTCTTGGCTAGGACAGGTCAATAGCTGGAACACCAATGAACAACAACAATCTAGTGCGGGGCCAGCCATTTTTGGAAAAACTAAACTGGGCCGCAAGGAAGCCTTGAAATACAACGTAGCCTACCTTTGGGGAACTACCACGGCATCACCAAAAAACACCATCAGAATGCAGGTGGAGTACGAATTTTAAGAACATGAGCTCAATCTCTGCTATGTTCTTACTAAATACAACCTTTTACCCACTCCGCTTAGTCTCTTATGTACCTACCAAAACATTTTTTAGTTGAAGATCAAGCGGTATTAGCCCAGCTTATTTCTGAATATCCTTTGGCGACTATTGTTGCGAATCTGGATGGCCATTTTGAAATCAACCACCTACCACTCATGTTGAGCGCCGACAAAACCAAGCTTTACGGACATGTCGCCAGAATGAATCCACTCGTTAAAGTTGCGAGCAGTAACAAGACATCTGTTACAGCAATCTTTAATGGGCCAAATGCATATGTGACCCCATCTTGGTATCCATCAAAACAAGAGAGTGGAAAAGTGGTGCCTACGTGGAACTATGCTGCGGTTCATGCAGAAGGTAGCATTAAGTTGATTGAGGATGCACAGTGGCTAAGAAGTCATGTATCACAAATGACCAATATTCACGAACCAACCTATCAATCTAACTGGAAGTTAGACGATGCTCCAGAAGAGTACGTACAAATGATGCTCAAGGCCATTATTGGTATCGAGATTGAGATCAGTAGCTTGGTTGGTAAATTCAAGCTAAGCCAGAACCGGCCGGCCGAAGACTATGAAGCAGTAGTAGAGCAACTAGCGAAGTCGCCGCAAGAAGCTTTACAAGAGATGCTGAAGTACATGAGAGCACCCAAGTAATTAGCTACTAAGGCGTGGTGTATCCATATTTTTGCAGAATGGATTTGGCCTGAGGCCCCTGCATAAAGCGATACAAATCCACCGACTCTTGAGGTGCACCCTTGATTAATACCATGCGCTGTTTAATGGGTTCATATAATTTTGCATCAACCAATAAGAAGCTCGTTTGTTTCATCACCTCAGGCGACTTCGCCAAAGAAAGTGCAGTAAAACCAATATCCGCAGCGCCACTCACTACATAAGTTGTAGCGGCCCCAATATTGTCCGCATAAACAAGCTTATCTTTAGCGAGATCCCAAAGCCCCTCTGCCTTTAAATACTGAACCGCGGCTCTACCGTAGGGTGCAAGCTCAGGCTTTGCGATCGCTACCTTATTCGCCTTACCAATAGCCTTAGCTATATCTACTTTGCTATCAAGCAAACGAATGCCAGATGAATTTTTAGTGATGATGGCTAACTTACCAATGGCATAAATTTCTCCATCATCCGTTGTTTTGCCATTTCTAAAAAGCTCGAGCGGAAATTGCTCATCAGCAGCAATGAATAAATTGAATGGCGCCCCATTCATAATTTGTGTGGCGAAGTTACCCGATGAGCCATAGACCACCTTTATCTCTGGCTTACCACCAGCCTTAAAGGCAATCGCAATCTCGTTAAATGCATCTTTCATATTGGCAGCCACGGCAATAGTGGATATCTGCGCAAAGGCAGTACCAATGGAAAATAAGAATGCCGAAACTAAAGCCAGTAGGCGCATGGTGCTCATGAAATCCATTCTAGCGGAAGCAAATGTGATTGAGCAATTAAAATGCCTATATGCGATGATGCAAATTAACCAAATCTATTTCGAAGTGTATGAGAAAATTACTGAACTCCTTAGCCATTAGCATCTTATTTTCTGCCTGTTTGCAGGGCTCCATAGCATCTGCTCAAGAAAAAAGCATTGTGGTCTCCTCCACTACCTCCACTGAGCAATCTGGCCTGTTCAATTACATGCTCCCCATCTTTAAGATGAAGACTGGTATTGAGGTTAAGGTTGTGGCTGTTGGAACCGGTCAAGCATTAGATATTGGCCGCCGCGGTGATGCAGATCTGGTGTTTGTTCATGACAAACCTGCTGAAGAGAAGTTTGTGGAAGAAGGTTTTTCTACTAAGCGTTACGAAGTGATGTACAACGATTTCGTGCTCATTGGACCTAAAGCAGATCCAGCAAAAATTGCTGGTGGTAAGGATATTCAAGTGGCACTCCAAAAAATTGCTATTGCGCAAGCTCCCTTTGTGTCACGTGCAGATAAAAGCGGTACACATGCTGCAGAACTTCGTTACTGGAAAGGTGCGGGCATCACCCCTTCTTCCAGTCAGTCTTGGTACAAAGAAACAGGCTCAGGTATGGGCCCTGCCCTCAATACCGCCTCCGCTATGAATGGCTATATATTGGCTGACCGTGGCACCTGGCTCAGCTTTAAGAATCGTGGCGATCTAGTCATCCTTGTGCAAGGCGATCCAAAGCTATTTAACCAATACGGTGTGATGTTAGTTAATCCAGCCAAGTTCCCTCATGTGAAAAAAGTACAGGGTCAAGAATTTATTGATTGGCTCATCTCTAAAAATGGGCAGGACGTCATTGCTAGCTACAAGATTGATGGCGAGCAGCTCTTCTTTCCAAACGCTAAAAAATAATCTAGTCCCATCAAGCAAAAAGCCCGCAGATGCGGGCTTTTTTACAACTAGCGTACAGCCTAGTTATTTACTGCTTATTCATACTTACTTCTTAGGTGTTACGAAACCAATAGCTGTGTCGTCAACAAACTCAACCATCACGTCATCACCAGCTTTGAACTTCTCAAGACCAAGAACAGATGGATCTACTTTTACTTTTTGCTTCTCGCCACTTGGCAATGTGAAGCTCACAATACGTGTCTTTTGATCAATGGTTGAGATCTTTACAGTTGCATAAACAGTTTCAGTTGTCTCTTCAAATGGCTTAGTAGCGCCTTTGCCAGCGATCACTACAGAGCGAACGCCTGAAACACCTGGTTTTTGATCTTTACCAACAGCAGTTAAGCCAACAGCAACTGCCTGCGCATGCTCAACCAAGAACACGTCGCCCTTTTTAACTTTATCTAAATCATTTACTGACTTAGCGACGTTCATCTGCGCCAAATTGCCGTTAGCATCTTTCAATACAACGATACGCTTCTTTGCATCTACTGAATCAACGGTTGCGCTCAAAACGACAACATCAGCAGCTAAAGGCAACATCTTTGCAGGAAGCTGTGCAAAAACAGAGCTTGCAAAGGTCACACCTACTACGGCAAACAAACCGGCTAATAAAGATTTCTTCAAGATAACTCCTAGTTGAGTAAAAGGTTACGGATGGGCCCAATACAGAGCCACAATTCATTGTAACCATGGAATGGGGCGCTTTTTGTACGGTTTCGAACCATGCTTATATTCACGTTTATTTGGTAAATTGGGTGGGAATTAGCGCTTGGAGGCATTTGGAATCTTGGAAATATTAATAAAACCCTGGAAAGAGGCTGAAGTAGAGGCCTTTTTGGTGCGCCAGGAGGTATTCGTAAGGGAGCAAAAGGTCCCAGCCGAGCTCGAATTGGACGAATTTGACCCCTTTGCAGCACATGCCCTAGCCTATCTAGAAGCATGTTGTATTGGCACTGGAAGACTGGTAGATCTAGGCGGTGGGATATCTCAAATTGGACGCATGGCCATCTTGGCCCAATTCAGAAATCAGGGCATAGGGCTGCAAATTCTAGAGAAATTGACTGACTTAGCAAAAAGCCAAGGGGCAAAATCGATTGTGTTGCACTCCCAAGTGGTTGCCATCCCCTTCTATGAAAAGCTAGGCTTTAAACCAGAAGGCCCCATATATGATGAGGCAGGTATGCCCCACCGTAATATGATTCTTATATTGCCAAACTAGCTTACCAATCGATGACAACTATCCACAATCCAAACCCTGCCGTATTTACTTATACCCATCGAGTCTGCTACTCAGATACAGATGCAGCAGGTTTTGTCTATCACGGACGTTATCTCGAGATTTTTGAACGTAGTCGCGCAGAATGGCTTGCCCAAAAAGGCTTAAGCCCTACCAAACTCGAGAATGAATTTAATATGGTGATGCCGTTGCGCGAACTCACAATGAACTTCTATAAACCAGGGCGTCTAGATGACTTGCTTTACATAGATCAAGTGATTGAACATCGCGGACGCACTCAGGTGAGTGTTAAACAGACTGCGCAAAGAAAGCTCCCTGATAGCGAAGAATTCCAAGTTATTGCAAGCGCCGTGCTACATATCGTTTGCGTTGATACCAACACACTTAAGCCTAAGGCATGGCCTGATTGTGTATTCCAAGACGAGTAATGCAAGTAATGGAGCAAAAAATGTCTGATGGTAAATTACTGACCTTCGTTAAAGAGCTTAGCTTGCTGCTTGAACAAAAGCCAAGTGAAGAGATCGTCTTTACTGAAGGCAAGAAAATACTAGAGAAACTGATTGCAGTAGATGATTGGCTGCCAGAAGAGT
Source organism: Polynucleobacter sp. MWH-Adler-W8 (assembly GCF_001889925.1). Classification (NCBI taxonomy): domain Bacteria; kingdom Pseudomonadati; phylum Pseudomonadota; class Betaproteobacteria; order Burkholderiales; family Burkholderiaceae; genus Polynucleobacter; species Polynucleobacter sp. MWH-Adler-W8. The sequence continues at coordinate 8,772 of NZ_LZFI01000004.1, forward strand.
TCACTAAACCGCACCCGCAGCACTACCAGCAATATCTTCTCTATGCAGACCCATTGGATCGATTCTCTGTGGTGAGTTTCGTGTGGGGTCCGGGGCAAAAAACACCACTACACAATCACACCGTTTGGGGAATGATTGGTCAATTACGTGGTGAAGAAACGGGCACCCCCTACTATCGCCAAGCAGATTCCAGTTTCAAGGCAGGCAATGCATGTGTCAGCCTGCCTGGGAACGTTGATACCGTATCACCCGATACGCATGACATTCATGTGGTCGAGAATAGTTTGAGCGACAAAACCTCAATCAGCATTCACGTGTATGGTGGCAATATCGGCCGCATTCATCGCTCGGTATTTGATCCTGCAACTGGTGCAGAAAAGTCATTTGTATCCGGTTATGTGAATAGGGTCGTACCAAACCTCTGGAATCCAGCGTAATTCTCTAATTACCTGGCTTTTGGGGTTGATGACTTAAAATAGAGGCTCTTACTGCAAACGCTCTAGCGTGGCAGCTCACCCCATTGGCCGGGATAGTCGTTTAATTGAATACGGGTCAATACTTTATTGGTCCCTATGTTATTTACAGATCTTGGTTTATCAGAACCCATTCTTCGTGCTATTGCTGAAGAAGGCTACACCAGCCCTACCCCAATTCAAGCAAAATCGATTCCTGCCGTTTTAAAAGGCGGCGATCTTTTAGCTGCCGCACAAACCGGCACAGGAAAAACGGCTGGCTTCACGCTTCCAATTCTGCAACATTTAAGCAGCACCCCTAAATCTAGTGGCAAAAGATTATTACGAGTTTTGATCTTGACCCCTACTCGTGAGTTAGCTGCTCAAGTCCAAGAGTCTGTTGTCACTTATGGAAAATATACTGGCTTAAAATCCACTGTGATTTTTGGCGGAGTTGGCGCTAATCCGCAAATCAAAGCCATTGCTGGCGGTCTCGATATATTGGTAGCTACGCCAGGTCGACTACTTGACCTCATGTCACAAAATTGCGCATCACTAAACGACATTGAGATTTTGGTTTTAGATGAAGCTGATCGCATGCTCGATATGGGCTTCTTACGAGATATTAAAAAGATCTTGGCCGCCTTACCTAAGAAGCGTCAGAATCTTTTGTTCTCGGCAACCTTCTCTACCGAAATTAAACAATTAGCAGACGGCTTGCTCAATTCGCCTGAGTTGATTGAGGTGGCTCGTAGTAATAGCACCAACGAAGCAATTGCCCAGTTGATTCATCCGGTTGATAGAACAAATAAGCACCCTTTATTGGCGCACCTCATCAAGAGTAACGATTGGAAGCAGGTACTGGTTTTTACCCGTACTAAGCATGGTGCGAATAAGTTAGTAACCCAATTAGAAAAAGATGGCATTACGAGTATGGCCATTCATGGCAATAAAAGCCAAAGCGCTCGTACCAAAGCATTGGCTGATTTCAAGGCAGGTAAGTTAACCGCATTGGTTGCTACCGATATTGCTGCACGTGGCATCGATATTGACCAGCTCCCTCATGTAGTGAACTACGACCTTCCAAATGTTTCTGAAGATTACGTACATCGCATTGGACGTACCGGTCGCGCAGGATCAAATGGCGTAGCAGTTTCCCTAGTGTGCGTTGATGAACATCAAATGCTCAGGGATATTGAAAAACTCATTAAACAAAAGTTACCACAAGAGGTGATTGCCGGCTTTGAACCAGATCCAAATGCCGTGGCGCAACCGATTCAGCTGCGCAGTCAGCAACACCAGCAATCTCGCAAGCCAAGGCCCGCTGGGACAACTGGAGCTCCAGCAAGGAAGGCTCCTGCCAAGCGCAGTAGCTCACCTAAAAGAAGTTTTAATCGTTAATTAATTCTTTAAAATACTAAGCTTATTTTTTATAACTACCCCACTAATCTAATATGACTACATCACGCCGCTCAGCCATCAAAACCATTGTTGGCGCATTAGCATTACCAACCCTCAGCCCAATTGCTTCTGTATTTGCTCAATCTTCACTCGAGTGGACTACATACGAGATCGTGACTGAAGTCAATTTAGAGTCACCTAAGGGCATCGCACAGAGTTGGGTTCCATTACCCCTCATTTTGGATACGGATTATTTCCGCACTATCGCCATCCGCTCAGAAGCGAGCGATCCTAAAGCGACAACCCAAATGTATGAGACGCCGGATAAGCAAGCGCGCATGGTTTGGACTAAATGGGACGCTGCAGCAACCACTCATAGCGTCAAAGTTTCTATCTTGGTAAGCACTCGTAATCGCAACCTAGAACTCTCAGCGCCAGATCCAGCACTCAAGCTCTCCAAAGCTGACCAACGCTTTTGGACTCGCCCTACTAAATACCTCCCTACCGATGGCATTGTGAAAACTAAAGCGCAAGAGGCGCTTGCCAAATTGCCAGCCAACGCTAGTGATGTTGATAAAGCCAAAGCAATCTATAACTGGGTGGTGGATAACACCCATCGTGACCCAAAAACACGTGGTTGCGGTCAAGGCGATGTCAAGCTCATGCTCGAAACCAATAACCTTGGCGGCAAATGCGCTGATATCAACGCCGTTTTTGTAGCGCTAGCGCGTTCAGCCGGTTTACCAGCGCGTGATGTCTATGGCATTCGCATTGCCGATTCTGCGCGCGGCTACAAGAGCTTAGGTAAGTCAGGTGATATTACTAAAGCACAACATTGCCGTGCTGAGTTTTATGCATCAGGTTATGGTTGGGTGCCGGTTGATCCAGCCGACGTTCGCAAGGTAATCCTTGAGGAAACTGGTGGTCTAGCTGTGACTGATCCAAAAGTGATCGCCATTCGTGATTATCTCTTTGGTAATTGGGAAATGAACTGGATGGCCTATAACTATGACCATGACATCACATTGCCAGGCTCCAAGCTCGGCAGTAAAGCTGATATTCCATTCTTAATGTATCCACAAGCTGAAAATAACGAAGGTCGCTTTGATTCTCTTGACCCGGATAACTTTAAGTACAAAATTACCAGCAGACGTATTGCCTAACGTTTCATTAAGAAATTTGATGAAGTTATTTATGTATAAGCCAGCCCGAGAATTTTCTCTTGTGCTGGCATTTTCTTTTCTGACCTTATTTAGCCTTTCAGCTAGAGCAGAGTGGCGTGCGCCAGCTCAGTTGGGTCTGTTATCAACAGCCCCATCTCTACAGCTAAATAATCTCTCTGGTAAATCAGTAGATCTATCCAGCCTCAAGGGTAAGGTTGTTGTGGTGAACTTTTGGGCTAGCTGGTGCGAACCTTGCCGCGAAGAATTTGAAGAGCTTATTCAGCTACAGGAAAACTACAGCTCCAAAGGACTTATAGTTTTGGCAGTGAATCTTGCTGAAATGAAGCCGCGTGTCATGCAGTTTTTAAAAGGTAATGGTCTCCCTGAAAACAGTCTTGAAATCCTACTTGATCGCAATAGCACCGCCTACAAGTCCTGGAAAGCCCGTGGATTACCAACCACTTTTCTTGTTAGCAAAAGCGGCAAAATTGAAGGAGTTTGGATTGGTGCTATCGAGAATGTTGATAGCAACGAGGTCAAGGGGAGAATAGAATCTCTGCTACGCCAATAAACAGACTCCGTTCTGCATCTGATACTCTCACTATATGAATACCGTGAACACAGAAAATTTCCCTACCGAACCGCGTCTTACCTCCCTTTCTCACGGTGGGGGCTGCGGCTGCAAAATTGCTCCCGGCGTTCTTTCTGAAATCCTTCAGAACGTACCTCAACTGCCCTTTCCAAAAGAGTTACTCATTGGCATTGAAACCTCTGATGATGCCGCTGTTTATCAGATTAATGAGTCTCAAGCAATCGTAGCCACAACGGATTTTTTCATGCCGATTGTGGATGATCCGTTTGATTTCGGAAAAATTGCCGCTACGAATGCGATCAGCGATATCTATGCAATGGGTGGCACACCCCTATTCGCACTTGCATTAGTCGGCATGCCGATTAAGGTCTTATCCAATAAAACCATTGCCCGAATTTTAGAGGGTGGCGCTGAAGCTTGTCGTAGCGCCGGCATTCCTATTGCTGGTGGTCATACGATTGACTCTGTAGAGCCTATATACGGACTGGTAGCCATTGGTATTGTGGATCCTAAGCGCGTGAAAAGTAATGCTAGCGCCAAACCGGGAGACGTACTGATTCTCGGCAAACCTCTAGGTGTCGGTGTTTTATCTGCCGCGCTGAAAAAAGATCTTTTGGGGCCAGATGGCTATCGAGAGATGATCTCCAATACTACTAAGCTGAATTCTGCCGGCCCTGATTTAGCCAAACTAGCTGGCGTACATGCATTAACAGATGTGACTGGCTTTGGATTGGCTGGCCATACTTTAGAACTCGCACGAGGCTCCAACTGCACAGCGCATATTGATTGGAGCCAAGTGCCCCTGCTATCTAATGTACAAAAGCTGGCTGATGATGGCATTATTACCGGCGCATCAGATCGTAACTGGCTTAGCTACGGCGATGAAGTAGGCATTCCTGCAGATTTCACACTAGCTCAACGTGCTTTATTGACCGATCCCCAAACCAGTGGCGGCTTATTGGTATCTTGCAGCCCTGAGAGCGTTAAAGAGGTGTTGGATATCTTCAATCAACATCAGTTCCTTGGCGCCCGCATCATTGGCCAAATGAGCAAGCTTCAAGGAAAGCCCCTGGTTGTTTCTTAGGACAACTCTTAATTTAATTTTTTAAATTAAATACGCTTGAGAAATCTAGCTGGCCATTACCTGCTTTGCTATGACTCTCATAAAGCTGTTGCGCTAATTTCCCAAGAGGAACACTAGCATCTAGATCTTCTGCATTCTCAACTGCCAGCCCCATGTCTTTGAGCATGAGATCCACGCCAAAACCACCAGCGTAACCTTTTGAAGAGGGCACGTTTTCCATGACGCCTGGACAAGGGTTATATAACTCCAAAGCCCAGTTGCGACCCGAACTCTTAGACATGATGTCAGAAAGAACTTTGGGGTCCAGGCCATTAGCAATACCTAATCGCAGCGCCTCACTCGTCCCCAGCATCTGAATACCTAAAAGCATGTTGTTGCAGACTTTGACAGTCTGCCCCGCTCCATTGCCTCCAGCGTGAAAGATGTTCTTGCCCATCGCCTCCAACAAAGGACGCGCGCACTCAACAGCACTCGTTTCCCCGCCGACCATAAACGTTAAAGTGCCCGATTGCGCGCCTGCAGTTCCACCCGAGACTGGCGCATCAACCATGGCAAACCCTTTTGCCTTAGCGGCAGCAGCAACGGTTTGTGCTGCCTTTGGTGAAATCGTTGAGCAATCAATAAGCAACGTTTTAGGGTTCGCGCTTGCCAACAAACCGGCATCACCAATATACAAACCCTCCACATGACGAGAGGCGGGCAGCATGCTGATCAAAACATCGACATCTTTTGCGGTGTCGTTTGCATTTGCTGCAACGCTACCTCCTGCAGCTGCAAAAACATCAAGCTGACTGTTTACCAAATCGAAGCCTGTAACTTGATGTCCTGCTTTTAATAAGTTCAGGGCCATCGGCAAGCCCATATTGCCAAGTCCAATAAATCCGATTTTCATATCGATCCCAATTTCTTAATATTGTTTATTGTTTTCTAGAAGCGAGATATTTGACGCCCTCAGGCCCATAGGACTCGGAATGCACTTCTTTCAATCCCAGCTCAAATACATCACCAGCTTTGTAGGTCCCGCTCTCCCCATGTATGACGATATCGATACTGCCTTCAATTACTAGCGCCCTCACTTCAAATGGATGCTCGTGATTACCAAGTCGACCATTGGGAACTTGCTGAACCTCTACCGGCTCAGGAAATCCTTCCTGCTCAAGTAACCGTTGAAATTGCTCTGTATTCATGGTCTAACTATAGCGTGGATATACTCTCTTAGCATGAGGTCATTTATATAAAAAGTCATGATGGTGAAAGTCATTGGGCTGATGGAGCTAATGGATCGAAGCGCTAGCAACTATTCGCAGCCAGGCAATGAAACTCACTTTGTTTAGCATTGCTATCTAAGCGCAGCACTGAAAGTACAAGCCCCCAATAAAAAAGCCTAGCTCGTAAAAGCCAGGCTTATCAATCAGTCTGGAGTGAGAATTACTTCTTGGCTTCCATCGCCTCTTTAGCAGCAGTGATTTCTTTGCGGCGCTCCTTGCAGGCACCGGCAATTTCTTGCAAGGCTTTACGTGCGCGAGCAGCAGATGCCTTAATACCTTTTTCAATAAATTTTTCGTTTTCAGCTTTGTAAGCTTCAAAAGCAGCCAACAATGTATCGTGTTGTGACATCTCGTCTCCTATTAACAAATGAATATTTATACTGACAGCCCCGTCAGTATATCCCCATAAAAACCATAGAAAATCGCCCCCTAAATCAGGGATAACTCTTATATTTGCGCGTTAATTCAAAATAGCCTTATTGAACCAAAATTACCTAAAAAGGTTAAAAATCCCCAGAAAATCGCCTTTGTCGCCTATTTGCCGCCTTATTGGGCTGTCCGCTTACCCCAAAATGAGCGCTTGGCCGCTCTTTTAACTGGCCTGCGGCTCTCCATGGACAGTCTTTGGTAAAGGCATTCTGACCTCCAATAATTCAATGAAGAGTCAGATTAAAAGATAATGACTCCATAAAAGATCCTAGAGACGGTATGACCATTCAAACTAAAAATCATTCATTCGTTCGCAACAAACTTCTTAATAAAGAAGAAATTGCATTTTTAGATGTCCGCGAGGAAGATCCTCATGCGCAAGAGCATCCCCTGTTTGCCGCAAATCTACCTCTTTCCAGAGTAGAGATTGATGCTTACGCAAAGCTACCAAAGAAAAACGTACCTATCGTCACCCTTGATGATGGTGAAGGTTTTGCTCAGCTAGCTGCGCAACGCTTAATCAATCTTGGGTACACCGATGTATCGGTTTTTGAGGGAGGTGTGCAAGACTGGAAAGCAGCTGGTGGTGAAGTATTTAAAGATGTGAATGTTCCCAGTAAATCATTTGGTGAGTTTGTAGAATCCAAGGTCCATACCCCCTCTTTATCAGCGCAAGAAGTAAAAAAATTAATCGATAACAAGGAAGATGTCGTTGTTGTTGATGTACGCCGCTTTGATGAATACAACACCATGAGTATTCCAACCGGCATTAGCGTTCCAGGCGCAGAGCTAGTTTTGCGTCTCCCAGAATTAGCGCCTAACCCAAAGACAAAAGTGATTGTGAACTGCGCCGGTAGAACTCGCAGCATTATTGGCACGCAGTCGCTAATTAATGCCGGCATTCCAAACGAAGTCAATGCGCTACGTAATGGCACGATTGGCTGGACGCTTGCTGGTCAAGAATTGGATAAAGGGCAAAGCAGAAAGTTTCAAGAAGTGAGTGACGACACAAGAAATGGGGCGGCAATTCGCGCTCGTAGCGTTGCTGATCGTGCAGGGGTAAAGCGCGCTAGCCTCAGCGATTTGCAGACATGGAAAACGCAATCTGATCGAACGACTTATTTCTTTGATACGCGCACTCCAGAAGAATATGAAGCAGGTCATCTTCCTGGCTTTAGATCGGTACCTGGTGGACAGCTTGTACAAGAAACGGAGATGGTTTCTCCAGTTCGTGGCGCACGGGTAGTGTTGGTAGACCCCAGTGGCGGCGGAGTACGCGCCAATATGCCCGCATCTTGGTTAGCGCAAATGGCTTGGGATATCTATGTTCTTGATGGAGTCAATGCCTCCGATCTCACAGAAAAAGGTATTTGGAAGGCGCCCCTACCCGCTCTTCCAACCATTGAAAGCGTAGATGCCGCAACCGTTTCCAATTGGCTTAAGAGTGATAGCAATACGATTGCAATTGATTTCAGCACCCATGCTAACTATGTTAAAGGACACGTCCCTGGAAGTTGGTATGCCCTTCGATCACAAATGGCAGAAGCAATGAAAAAAATTCCTCAGGTAGATCGCTATGTCATTACCAGTACACCAGCTGAATTAAGCCTCTTTGCTGCTCAGGAAGTACAAGCATTGACTGAAGCCGAGGTACTCGTTTTAGAGGGCGGCAATACTGCCTGGGTAAAAGCAGGATTTGAGCTGGAGAAAGGTCCGAGTCATTTAGCCTCGCCTCCTCTGGATCGCTATAAGCGCCCCTATGAAGGCACTAGCGTAGATCCTGCAGCGATGCAGGCATATCTTGATTGGGAGTTTGGTTTAGTGGAACAACTGGACAAGGACGGAACCCATCACTTCTGGGTTCTCTAAGTCCTTGCTGTTGTTCTAAAAGCTTACTAAGTTGATCAGTTAAACAATCTTGTTGCGGATGATACCGATGCCAGTGATGTTTGTTTCCATAACATCACCTGGCTTCATAAACTCCTGAGGCGTTCTGCCTGCGCCAACCCCAGAAGGAGTACCGGTCGCAATGATGTCGCCTGGCAGTAATGTTAAGCCACGCGATAGCTCAGCAATAATTGCTGGGATCTTGAAATACATTTGCTTGTAACTAGCGTTTTGCTTTTCAACACCATTCACACGGCAAATAATGCGAGTGTCATCCAAATTGACGCCACCTGCAGTAACAACCCATGGACCCATTGGGCCGTGACCATCCAAGCTCTTGCCTTTAAACCATTGGCCGGACTGACGCTTTTGCTGAATATCACGCGCCGTAGTATCGTTGAAGGCAGAATAGCCAAAGACGTAGTCCATTGCATTCTCTTCAGAAATATTCTTACCCTTTTTACCAATCACCACTGCTAGCTCAGCCTCCCAGTCAATCATGGTGGAGATGCCAGCATCATAAGGAATGTTATCAAACGGGCCATTCATGGTTTGCGTGCCTTTAGTAAAGAGCACAGGAACCTTTGGATACTCCTTCACAGCAGTATCGGCACGATGCTTGAGGCCCTCTTCAAAATGGTCTAGGTAATTCCAGCCCACACAATAAATATTGCTTTGTGGCTTAGGAATAGGTGATAGCAAGATCACATTATTCACATTCGCCAAATTACTTCCGCGACCTTTAAATAATGTAGCCAACTCCAGCAAGCCTTTGTTGCCAGAGGCAGCCAATGAAATCATTGAAGTAGGATCAAATGAGAGCTGTACTTTTTGACGAGCCGCTTCTGCAGGGATATCAACCACCATACCGTCATTGGTAACCAAACCTAATCTTGAGGTGGCACCCATTTTAGGCAGATAGTTTGCAATTCTAAGGCCTGCTTTACCAGTCAATGGCTCCACCACAATCGGCGGCTGACCATCAGTAGCAGCAATTGCATTAGAAATAAACATACCGCTAATAGCAGCAGATGCACCCAATTTAAGCGCATCTCTCCGATTTGTATCCACAGCGTCTCCTTCAATATTTTGTTTTAAATGTCTTATCAAGACTTATTTGTTGTTTATTAAACAATCTGCTGTAAATATTAATACCAAACCTGTTTCTTAGGCGAAATATTGGAAATATCGCTATCCTCTAGGGGTGCAATCCTTGAGAATCCCTCCCCAAATTCGCCTAGCCTTCTACCTTGCGATCCTTCTCGGGCTCAGTGCCTGCGGTCGAGAGACATACACCACTTGGAGTTGTAGCTCCCCTCCCGAGTCTAAAATTACCATGGTGCTCCGAAAGGCCCAAATGGAATTTAAGGGGGCGGCACTGGATTATTGCGGTAGTTTGGGTACCCAAAGCTACTTTGATGAGAAATGCTCAGGTCAAACCAATCAATCGAAGACCATATTTTCTCCCTCCTCAGGATTGCTTTTGATCAATGGTCAAGAATTCCAGTGCACCGCCTTATAAAAAGAATAGGAATGCATTACCGATGAATCGACTCAGCCCTAAGAAATTACTCCTCACCAAATGGACCGCAGTTAAACCGATTGCCAAGCAAAAGCATTTCTTGGTGAGTAAAGTAATTCTGCCAGAACCACCAAACGAGAAAATTGAGTTCGTCGAAATTGAGGCGGTCTACTCGAAGCAAACTACGCAAATTGCATGGCGTGATCTCACCAATAGCGAGCTATGGCTACAAGGCTGGAAATAAAAAACCGCCCCAGTCATGAGGCGGTTTTTTTGTTTGGTTTAATCAGAGCTATTCATCAGACTTCTTCTTACCACCAGATTTTTTAACCAGGTCATCGATATTCTTTTCGGCAGTCTCGGCCACTTGGTTCACAATGCGACGCCCTTCTTTAAACATATTCTGACCAGTCGTTGACATTTCATGAACTACCTTAGATAGCTTTTCAGCATGCGCTGGGATTTTATTTTCAGCGTCCTCAAGCCAAGTTACCAAAGAGCTACGAACCTTTTCAAGATGCTTCTCAGTTTCATCAGCAGCACCTTCGCCGAGATCTTTTAAAACTGCTTTTACCTTCTTTTGATATGCAGCTGCACGTTTCGCAGTTTCTTTTGCAGCTTCTTCCTGCAAGTCTTTTAATTTAGCTAAATCGTTCTTAGCGGCTGACTTGGCGCTATCGAGGGCATTTTTCATACCCCACTCAATCTCCGCCATATGATGCTCACTTAATTTTTTTGCTGCCTCAAGCAAAGTATGTGAATAATCAAACAATTCCTTTGCTTTTTCACGCTGCCATTTTTGAAGTTCTTTTGCATCCATTTTTACGCTCCTATAAACAAGGGTTAATAAAGCTTTGGCATTTAACTCTATACCGAAATAGACGAACTGCCAATTCCCCGAATTTACCGCATTAAAATGACAAGATGAGTGAAAAAATATCCATTTATGAGTCTATAGGCGGCATAGATCAAATTGACGCATTAGTAGACCGTTTTTACGATTTAATGGCCCTAGAACCCCATTTTGAGGATCTACGGTCCATGCACCCTCAGGACCTTTCCGGCTCTAGGGAAAAACTCAAGTTCTTCCTCACCGGCTGGATGGGAGGTCCTGATATCTACTCCCCGAAGTACGGCCACCCCATGCTTAGGGCTCGACATCTGCCATTCAAAATTGGTTTAAAAGAACGAGATCAATGGTTAGCTTGTATGTATAAGGCTATGAAAGATTGCGGAATAACTGGTGATGCCGCGAAACAACTTGAAGAGTCTTTTCTGAACACTGCGGATTGGATGAGAAATCAACCCAACTAATGATGTGGTCATTAAGCGGGAATAGTGGTTTGGTGTTATTCGCTAAACTCTAATTAATAGCTCCATTCGCAAAGTAAAAAATGATTGAAAGCACGATGCAGCTCCTGAGCGATCCCAATGCTTGGATTGCCTTTCTAACGCTCTCTGCCCTTGAGATTATTCTCGGCATTGATAACATCATTTTTATTAGCGTTATCGCCAACAGACTCCCTTCTGAAATTCGGGAGAGGGTTCGCCGCTTCGGTCTTTTGTTTGCGCTTGTCACTCGCATTCTTTTATTGCTAAGTCTATCGTGGGTAATGGGTCTCACAACACCCCTCTTCAGCATCTCCGACCACCTGATTAGTGGCAGAGATTCAATCTTATTGCTTGGCGGCTTCTTCCTAATCTGGAAGGCCTCCAAAGAAATTTATATTGAAGTAGAGGTGGGTGAGCATGGCGATGAACAAATTGACTCTCAGGGGAAAGACCGCGCCAAGTCAATGGTCTCTTTATTTATTAGCTCTGTTTTACAAATTGGCTTACTAGATATTATTTTTTCTCTGGATAGCGTCATTACGGCAGTGGGCATGGTTGATCAAATTAGCGTGATGATCGCAGCGGTTCTCGCTTCAGTCCTCATCATGCTCATCGCCGCTAAACCTATCGGGGATTTTGTTCAGCGCCATCCTTCTATCAAAGTATTGGCCTTATCGTTTCTGACCGTTGTAGGCGTAGTACTGATCGCAGAAGGAATGGGCGTTCATATTCCTAAAGGTTATGTCTATGTTGCTATGGCATTTTCTTTATCGGTTGAGCTTTTAAATATCCGCTCACGTGAAAAGAAAAAACAGTCGAGGTAAGCCTTGATTTGACAAGAAATTTATAGGGATTGGGCGCAAGCAAAACCGCTAGCCCATGCCCATTGGAAATTATGTCCGCCTAAATGACCGGTGACATCCACGCACTCACCAATGAAGAATAATCCCGGATGCTTACGCGACATCATCGTTTGCCCGTCGAGCTCTTTGGTATCTACCCCGCCCAACATCACCTCTGCCTTTTTCCAACCTAAGGTACCCGCAGGCTTTACAGACCAGTTCGTGAGCAGCTCCTTAAGAGCTTGACGGTCTTTTTTAGAGACTTCGGCCCATTTGCGGCCCATTAGATTGCGCTGCTCTGCAAATGCTTTAGCTAAGCGCTGAGGAAGCACAGAAGCCAAAATCGTTTCGGTAAGCTTTAAGCGATTCTCTTCGTTATTAAAGAGTTCATCACAATTAAATCCTCCAGGACGCTCAATTGCACCAAGCCAATCGATGTGAATAGGTTCGCCTTCTTCCCAATAACTGCTAGCCTGAAGAACGGCAGGCCCTGATAATCCTTTGTGAGTCAGAAGCAAATCCTCATTGAATCTACAGGCGCCATATCGATGGCCCTTTGAACCGGAGGCAATTCTGACTGGTACAGCTAGACCGGCCAACTCACCGAGATCACCGAAGTTATCTGCAGTAAATGAGAGTGGCACTAAAGCAGGCCTAGGATCAACCACATTTAATCCAAACTGCTTTGCAACATCCAAGGAATAAGCAGTGGCTCCAATGGCGGGCACTGGTAAACCACCCGTTGCCATGACTACTGACTTGGTTTTTTCGGTGCCAGCATTCGTTTGGATGAGCCATCGATCATCCTCTTGCTCAATTGATTGCACGGAGACTGGATGACGTATGGTCACATTTCCTTTGGCGCACTCTGCAAACAATAGCTCAATGATTTGTTTGGCAGAATCATCGCAAAATAATTGGCCTTGGTGTTTCTCATGATAATTAATGCCATGAGATGTAACTAGCTTGATAAATTCTGTTGAGGGGTATCTAGCGAGTGCACTTTTTACAAAATGCTGATTGAGAGATAAGAAGTTAGCTGGGCTACTATGGAGATTGGTGAAGTTGCAACGTCCACCACCGCTAATACGAATCTTTTCGCCCAAAACCTCTGCGTGATCCAGCACAAGTACTTTTTTTCCTAACTGACCAGCAATTCCTGCGCAAAATAGGCCAGCTGCCCCGCCACCGATAATGATGGCATCCCAAGTTTTACTCATCGATTACTCAAAACGATCAATGATGTCAGATGAGATGTTAAGTTTTCTCATATGGAGCTTGGTATAGGCTTGGCGGAAGTTCTTGGTCATGGAAATCATGACTGATGCAGTCCATGCAAAGGAAAACATTCCAGAAAAAGCGATGATCACTGCCAGCATCTTCCAGCCATCGGGAAGAATGTCCTCCATAAATCCCATTGCCGTATAGGTACTGCCGCTAAATAAAATACTTTGCCCCAGAGCGGGTAGTAACTTGAATGCGTACAAAGCAATACCCCAAATCAGTATTTCAGCGATATGGGTTAAGAACAAACAGAAGACGCTCACGTAAAAACAGAGAGCCACAGCAGAGTATTTTTTCTCAGCCAAATACAGAAAAGTTTTCACTTCATAGCGCTTGGCAATCTGCAGTAACGCTACCCCATGAAAAACCATGATCAACAGGAGCATGGAGGCACCCAAAAGATAGCCAGGAAGATCTAGTGATGTAGCGATGCTAGTTTGAGATAGATTCATGGTGGTGATTTTACAGGCGAGCGCTTGTTAACCCAATTGATACCAATCCTGAATCACCTGCCAAGCCTCCTGGGCAGTCTCTGAAAAGTGAATAGTTTGCATATCCTCCTCATCAATGACGCCAAATTCCACCATCTGCTTAAAACGAATCATTTCATTCCAGTAGTCCTTGCCCACCAATATCACCGGAATAGGAACAACTTTTTTAGTCTGGATCAGTGTCAACACCTCGAATAACTCATCAATGGAACCGAACCCCCCGGGGAAAGCTACGATTGCTCTAGCGCGCAACATAAAGTGCATCTTGCGTAGCGCGAAGTAATGAAAGCGAAAACTTAAGCCCGGGCTGACATATAGATTGGGCTGCTGCTCTCTAGGTAGACTGATATTAAAGCCGATAGTTTTATCGCCCGCCTCAAATGCACCTCGATTGGCGGCCTCCATAATTCCAGGGCCACCGCCTGTGCAAATATGAAGTTTATTAAAGTTATTCTCTTGGGTAGCGTTGTAATGAGCCACTAATGACCCAAACTCTCGGGCTGATTCGTAGCACTTGCTGTGCAGAAGCGATTTGTTAGCAGCTGCAATTTCCTCTGGAGTCTTTGCTTTTTTCTTCAGAGCTAATGCTTCAGTATGACTGATAAATCGAGTTGAACCAAAGACACTAATCGTATGCTCGATACCGTGCTCTTTAAGCAGTACATCGGGCTTGAGTAACTCCAACTCAAAACGAATACCCATAGTCTCTCTTCGAGCTAAAAAGGCTTCATCACCAAAAGCAAACTTATAAGAATCCTCAGAATCTTCTTCTGCTATTTGGCTCTTGTGAAGATTTAAAAACTCAGTAATAGTCTGTGAGTTATTAATCGGGAGTTTTGGACTCATGTTGCAACCTTTGAGGGCATGTATAGATCAATCTTAACCCGCGTATTAACTTAGTGTTAATACCTAGTTCTCTCGAAGAATATGGCTTCTAGGGATTATTGGGATTTACCTGGTAGTAAAGGCGAGTTAATATTGCCAGAATTTCAACTAAATCGAAGGAAAAGCAATGAGTAACCGTTCAATCATCATCATGGTACTAGTCTTAATTGGTGCTACTGCCTACTTACTCCTCAAAGGCGATGGCAACGTTGATATGGGCGGCGAAAAGCATGGTGCAGAAGCTGCTCATATGGAAGAAGCTAAGAAAGATGCTCCTGCCGCCGCTCCAACAGCACCTGCTGCTGCTCCAGCGGCTGATGCTAAGAAGTAATTTCTTCTTTTGCCGATAAAACCGCGGCCCGCCGCGGTTTTTTTATCTCCATATTTTAATGAAGCTGATATTTTCGTCACTCCTGTCTCTTACACTTTTATGTGTATCGCAACTTGCTATTAGTCAATCATCCAAGCCCATGAAAACCATTGATCAGCCCACCTTATCTTCTTTTGCCCCAACCGGTGTTTTGCGTGTTGGCATTAATTTGGGAAATCCGGTTCTTGCTAATGAAGATCCGATCTCAAAAAACCTATATGGGGTAACCATTGATATTGCCAATGAGATTGGAAAACGCATTTCATTGCCCGTGCAATTAATCCCCTTTAAGTCGGCAGGTGCAACAGTAGATGCAGTGAAGACTAGAGAAATTGACTTAGTCTTTGTAGCGATTGATCCAGTCCGGGGCGCAGACATCAGCTATACCCCAGCCTATATACAAATTGAAGGTGCTTATATGGTAAAAGTCTCTTCTCCATTAAAGACTAACGATGAAGTAGATGCTGCCGGCAATGAAATTGTCGTTGGCAAAGGTAGCGCCTATGATCTTTACCTTACGCGCGAAATTAAGAATGCCGCTCTTCTAAGAGCTGCAAGCTCACAGACAGTGATTGATGACTTCATGTCTGGAACGGGCAATGTTGCGGCAGGTGTAAAACAGCAGCTAGAAAGTGATGCCAAGCGCTATCCGGGATTGCGCATGCTACCTGGTCGATTCATGGTGATTAATCAGGCGATTGGCATTCCGAAGGCTAGAGCCAATTATGAAAGTACAAGCGCCTATTTAAGCAATGTCATCGCAGAACTCAAGCAGTCTGGGTTTGTGGCAGACGCTATGAAACGTCACAATATCCAAGGCGCAAAAGTAGCTGACCAATAAAGCTAATTGGGTTGGTGTAGATTAACGTGTATGCATGCAATTTAGTACGATACTGTACTCATGAATTTTCCCGCTCAACTGAATACCCTTCCTCTTGTGGTACACCTAAAACGAGAGCCTGCAGAGCATAAAGGCAATGCAGGCAAAGTCGTTTTAATTGGCGGCGCTCCAGGAATGGCGGGCGCCCTGATTTTGGCGGGCAATGCCTGCCTTCATCTAGGCGCAGGCTGGACTATCCTAGAAATCTTAGATCCTGCTTCAGCACGTGCAAATGTCGATCACCCCGAGCTCATGATTCGTCAGGCTACAAATAATATTTATGAGACTCTGAATACCACTCAGCCCGATGTTATTGCTATTGGACCAGGTCTTGGAAAATCCGCTTTAGCGATTGAATGCCTGCGTGCGTCACTCTTATACCCAAACATACCATTGGTGGTTGATGCTGATGCCCTCAATTTAATCAGCGAATCCACTGTGTTGCTTGAACAACTACAAGCACGCAATCACACTCTTCCAGAATTGACTGTTCTCACGCCTCACCCTGGTGAAGCAGCCAAACTTTTGAAGATCACAACCGAAGAAGTGCAATCAGATCGCGTGGGCGCTATTCAAAAGTTGGTTGAATTAACCCAATCGATTGTTGTCCTCAAAGGACAACATACCCTGATTGCCTCACCACAGCACCCTCTAGTTCAATGTCTTGCCGGAAATCCTGGAATGGGTACTGGAGGCATGGGGGATATTCTGACGGGAAGCATTGCTGCCATTGCTGCCCAAGGAATTCGGCATCAACTAGATCTATGGCAAGCTACTGGGATTGCAGTTGAGCTGCATGCCAGTGCTGCAGATAGCTTAGTGAGTAATGGGATTGGTCCGATAGGCCTAACGCCCTCCGAGACCATTTTAGAAATGCGAGCGCTACTCAATAAGCTGTTATAAACCCTTATGCATTCAGCAAGCGCAGCACATCATCACCGACGTTACCTCTATGGCATCTTGATGGCCGGAGTAGGTTCTATGCTATTTTCCGGCAAAGCGATTTTGGTAAAACTCGCCTTTGGTTATGGTGCAAATGCGGAGACTCTTCTTGCCTTACGTATGCTCATGGCGCTTCCTCTGTTCTGGGGAATATTCTGGTGGGAGTCTCGCCGTAAGGCAATGAACCCCATCACTTGGCTTGATCGCGCAAAATTATTCTTCCTTGGATTTTTAGGTTACTTTTTATCAAGCTATATTGATTTCTTGGGACTTCAATACATCTCGGTTGGCCTTGAGAGAATTGTTCTTTACCTCACGCCAACCATTGTTTTAATAATCTCTTATTTTGTTTTAAAGAAACCCGTATCTCAACTACAGTGGATATCGCTCATCGTTGGCTACATTGGAGTGTTTATCGTCTTTATTCAAGATGCGAGCTCCACCGGCATTAATGCCTGGTTAGGCATGGCTCTTGTGTTTGGCAGTGCCTGCTCCTATGCGGCCTACATGATTGGTGCTGGAGAAATGGTGAAGCGTATTGGTAGCGTGCGCTTAGTGGTCTATGCCAGTTCAGCCTCGGCATTTTTGAGCATAGCGCAATCAACCATCCATAACCCAATGGCTATATTTGAACAGCCTCTACCCATTTATTGGTTTAGCCTTCTGAATGCCAGCTTATGCACGGTCATTCCAATGCTGCTGATTATGATTGCCATCAACCGCATCGGATCTCCACTTGTAGCTCAAGCTGGAATACTTGGCCCAGTCTCCACCATCTTTATGGGATATCTCATTCTGGCGGAGCCAATCACTTGGACGCAAATTAGTGGTATGACTTTGGTGATGGCTGCAATGTGGTTGTTAGTGCGCAATGAACCCCAAAGAAAAAAGTCACCAAACCCCAAAAGATCTGATGACTTCGATGGTGCAGAGCCCCTCAACTAAAGGCGACTCATTTAAGCGTATTACTGAGCTGCAGCCTCAGCTGCTGCCTTAGCTTTCTTTTTGGATTTCTTTTTTGCTTTTTTCTCAGCCTTCTTTTCTTTCTTTGCTTTTTTCTTTGCTTTTTTCTCAGCTGACTTCTCAGCCGGAGTGGCGGCAGGTGCAGCTACTGGAGCGGCAGCAGGTGCGGCCACTGGTGCAGGTGCAGGAGCTGGATCAGCAGCCATCACAGAGATGGGGGCAATGCTGATAGCAGCAGAAATAAGGGTTGCCAGGCTCAAGCGCGCGATACGAGAAATCATGTAATTCTCCAAGATAGTTTGTGGATAATTTAATAATACTCAAAAATTTGAGAAAAATGCTTCATTTTTTAAAGGTTGCTTATGAGTGGTTTTCCGAACGACATTTTTACTGAGCCCCAAGGCTACTCCGTCAATACCCTAGAACAGCTCGGACCCTTGACTGGCATGGCTGGGATTTGGGAAGGTGTTCGTGGTTTGGACGTAAAGCCCAAAGCCGAAGGCCCTAAGAAGCAAGCTTATGTGGAGCGAATTGAGCTCCAACCAATTGACCCCCAAACCAATGGCCCTCAGCTTTTTTATGGCTTGAGATACCATACCCACATCACTAAACCCGATCAAGTAAAGACCTATCATGACCAAGTAGGGTATTGGTTATGGGAGCCCGCAACTGGCAACATCATTCATACACTGAGTATTCCTCGAGGCATGATTACGATGGCTTCTGGTAACGCTGCTGCAAATGCAAGGCAATTTGAACTGCATGCAAAGGAAGATGATCGCTGCGCAGGCATATCATCCAATCCATTTTTGGATTACGCCTTTAGAACGATTGAGTTTCGCATTCAGGTTTCAATTAACGATGATGGTACTTGGTCTTATGAACAAGACACCGTGATGAAGATTAAAGATCAAGCAGAGTTATTTCATCACGTTGATAACAACACCCTGCATAAGATCGGTGAAGCCACTCCTAATCCCCTGGCTAGATAAAAGCAGTATCACCCTAGAATGCAATAAAGGCCATCAGATGATGGCCTTTATTTCTTAATGCTGAACCACTTAAGTTGATCACGCAGGCTGCGCTTCAGCCTCGGTAATTTTTTCTAACGCAGTTGCGAGATGTCCAACTGTGCGGTCAACATGCGTTAATTTTTCCAGGCCAAACAAACCAAGGCGGAAGGTCCGGAAATCTGGACGCTCGTCACATTGCAACGGTACACCCGCTGCAGTTTGTAAGCCCAGAGCAATGAATTTCTTACCAGATTGAATATCAGGATCTTTGGTGAAGCTCACTATTACGCCTGGGGATTGATACCCTTTAGCCGCCACCGAAGGGTAACCCTTAGACACCAATAGATCGCGGACCTTGGTACCCAATTCAATTTGCTTGGCTTTTAATGCTGCAAAACCAAGTGACTGAGTTTCCTTCATTACACTGCGCAAAATCTTTAAAGCATCAGTAGGCATAGTGGTGTGATATACGTGACCACCTTTTTCATAGGCCTCCATAATCTGTAACCATTTTTTCAAGTCCATCGAGAAGCTAGTACTTTGAGTTGAGTCAATGCGTTCACGACCTCTTTCACCGAGCGCAATCAAGGCACAACATGGTGAACTGCTCCAGCCTTTTTGTGGCGCTGAAATCAACACATCAACATTACATGCCTTCATATCAACCCACATTGCGCCAGAGGCAATGCAGTCCAATACAAAAATACCATCCACTGAGCGCACTGCTTCACCAACGGCTTTAATGTAATCATCCGGAAGGATGATGCCAGCTGATGTTTCAACGTGCGGCGCAAAAACAACCGCAGGCTTTTCTTTCTTGATAAATGCCACTACCTCTTCAATCGGAGCAGGTGCAAAAGCGCCTTGTGCAGAGTTATCTAGTTGTCGGCCTTTTAAAATAGAGACATCTTTGAAAGAGCTATCCAAATCAAAAATTTGTGTCCAGCGATAACTAAACCAGCCATTGCGCAACACTAGGGATTTCTTATTATTAGCAAATTGGCGGGCTACTGCTTCCATGCCAAAAGTTCCGCTACCGGGAACAATGACTGCAGAGCTAGCGTTATAAGCATCTTTAAGGACACTCGAAATATCAACCATCACGCGCTTGAACTCTTCAGACATGTGATTTAAGGAGCGGTCGGTATAAACAACCGAGAACTCCAATAATCCATCTGGATCAACATTGGGGAGTAAGCCTGGCATAGTAATTTCCTAGGGATTTCAGTGATTAGCCCTAAATGATACCGATTTAAGGCTTTCTTGTGGCCTAGACCCCAAAACCCTGCTTAAAAGGGCGTTTTTGCCAGTTTTGGCAGTTTTACCCTCCTCTTTTCGAGGAGATAACAATACCCGCCACAATCAGACCAAAGGCGAGCCCATGAAATAGTTGGGGAGGCTCACCCAGCATGGCAGCCGATAAAAGCGCAGTAAATAAGGGTATGAAATTAGCAAAAAAAGCGGCAACCGTAGGTCCTGCTCCATTCACGCCCAGACCCCAGAAGCGATAAGCAATTAAGGAGGGGCCAATTGCTACAAAGACAATTAAAGAGGCGGTCCACCAATTGAGATGCAGAAAAGCATGCCCAGCTGCAATTTCAAAACCATCAAAAAATCCCGTCCACAACAGACCCACTGTTACTTGCGCCATTAAAAATTCAGCCCATGGCCATTGGCGTTCTGTGCTGGTGCCTGGACGACTTAACATCCAACTATAAAAGGCCCACAAGATAGTGGCTAACATTATTAAAAGATCGCCTACTACCATTTGCATAGACAGTAAGGCCGACAGGTCTCCACGAGTAAGCACAATGCCAACACCGAGCAAGCTCACTACTGCGCCAATCATCTGCAAGATGCCGGGCTTTACTTGATAAAACACAGCGCCAATGAATAGCATCCAGATGGGCATGCTAGCGCCGATCAAGGTGACGTTAATAGCGGTAGATGTTTGAAGGGCGAGATATAACAGTACGTTATAGCTACCTACCCCGAATAAACCCAAGAGGAGGAAACGTTTCTTGTTTTGCCATAAAGCACTTCCCGGCATCAGTACACGCCAACCCAAAGGAAGTAACAGTAAGGCAGCCAATCCCCAGCGGACTGCGCTTAAGGTAATTGGGGAGATGCTTCCAACCAATACTCGCCCAGCGATTGCATTACCTGCCCATAAAGCGGTAGCTGTGAGCAAGTAGGCAATGGTGGCGAAATTCAGTTGGTACATACAGAGGGGCTTAATGGGGAAGTAGTTATTTGAGGTCTCCAAGCAAGGGATACCCTAGCATTGTAGAAACAAATCCCCGGTATTGCTAAGATAGAGCTTAAATTAAGCTTTTGCTTCTACAAAATAGCATCAAAAAGAAGGATACATTGTGGCAATCATTACCAATATAGAAGACTTGCGGGTCCTCCATCAAAAGCGCACCCCTAAGATGTTCTACGACTATGCAGACTCGGGATCGTGGACTGAGTCAACATACCGTGCCAATGAATCCGATTTTCAAAAGATTAAATTGCGTCAGCGTGTAGCGGTCAATATGACTAACCGCACCACCAAGACAACCATGATTGGCCAAGAGGTTGCAATGCCAGTGGCGCTGGCACCTACAGGTCTTACTGGCATGCAACATGCCGATGGTGAAATTTTGGCAGCCAAGGCTGCTGAAAAGTTTGGTGTGCCATTTTGCTTATCTACTATGAGTATTTGCTCAATTGAAGATGTGGCGGAGCACACTACAAAACCATTTTGGTTCCAACTTTACGTCATGAAAGATCGCGGCTTTATTGAGCGCTTAATTGAGCGCGCTAAAGCAGCCAAATGTTCCGCACTAGTTCTGACTCTGGATTTGCAAATCCTAGGTCAGCGTCATAAAGATCTTAAGAATGGCCTCTCCGCCCCTCCTAAGCTGACGATTGCCAATATGATCAATATGGCGACTAAGCCACGCTGGTGCTTGGGTATGGCTATGACGCCACGCAGAACCTTTCGCAATATTGTTGGTCACGCTACTGGTGTCGGCAATATGTCTTCACTGTCTTCTTGGACTGCAGAGCAATTTGATCCGGGCCTCAATTGGGGTGATGTGGAATGGATTAAAAAACTCTGGGGTGGAAAGCTCATTATCAAAGGTATCTTAGATGAAGGTGATGCGCGCTTGGCAGCAAACTCGGGCGCCGATGCTTTAATTGTCTCCAACCATGGCGGCCGTCAATTAGATGGCGCGATTTCTAGCATTCAGGCTTTACCTGGAATTGTGGATGCTGTTGGCAAAGATATTGAAGTATGGATGGATGGCGGCATTCGCTCAGGTCAAGATGTTTTAAAAGCATGGGCTTTGGGTGCGCGCGGCACGATGATTGGTCGCCCTTTCCTATATGGCTTAGGCGCCATGGGTGAGGCTGGTGTCACCAAGTGTTTAGAGTTAATTCACAATGAGTTGGATATCACTATGGCATTCACAGGTCATCGCGATATTCAGAATGTGACTAAAGATATTTTGTATCCAGGAACCTTTTAAATTTTTCCCATCCTCAACCACCCTCTTGCTGTCTTTGGCGTCTCACTTACAGTATTTGCCTTCTCTGTTTGGTTTGGATATGCCGCACTGAGTCGCTACCGTACAAAAGATACTGAGACATCTGCAGATCTTGGCATTATTCAGACCGCCACCTTAACCTTGCTAGCCTTAATTATTGGCTTTACCTTCTCAATGGCTATCAATCGCCATGATCAGCGAGAGCTCTTTGAGGAAGGCGAGGCAAATGCCATTGGTACCGAATTCTTAAGAGCTGATCTGCTGCTCCCAAAGGCTGCAGCGGCTACCAAGGACCTCTTACTTCAATATACAGATCAACGCATTCTGTTTTACTCAAAACAGAGCCCCGAAAAGATTGAAGAGATTCGTAGTAAAACAGATCAATTGCAAACTGCCCTCTGGAATGAGATTCTTCCAACCGTTCGCACGCAACACACTGCTTCTATTGCATTGGTTGCTGCTGGTATGAATGATGTTTTGAATTCTCAAGGCTATGTACAAGCAGCTTGGTGGAATCGCATCCCCCTTACGGCCTGGGCGCTGATGTCAGCAATCGCTATTTGCGCCAATCTATTGGTTGGGTTTGGCGCGCGGAATTTTGAGAAGAATATCGGCCTATTCATGATCTTCCCTTTTGTTATCGCGGTATCTTTCTTTTTGATTGCCGATATTGATAGTCCAAGGGGTGGAGTCATTCGGATTGAAGCTAGAAACTTAGTGGCACTAAAAAATAACCTAAGCCAACAGATGAAAATTGCCAGTCCATCTATCGGCAATCAATAAGCTTCACCTTAAAGGCGGCCCAGATGAAACGAGTAGTCGATGTTTTTAAAAACCGGGGGCGCGAACTGGTGTGGACCTATGTCATCCATCTTCAGAATGACGAGGAATTTCATCCTGGACAGCTAGATTTTGAAGTTGAGGCTCTTAGGCTCTCCCAAATAGACAAGCGTGGCTTAGTAAATGAGCTCAGCGCCAAGGTTAGGCTTAATAACTAAACCTGAATTTCCGCCTTAAAGGGTAAAGTCCCTGGCATTAATAATGTGAATGAGATTCATTATCATTTGTGATGAATTCACTTAACATCTATATGCAATGCCGAAAATCAAATACCACCCCGCCTCTATCTTCTTTCATTGGCTTGTTTTCTTCCTAGTTGTCGCTGCTTTTGCAGTGATTGAGCTCAAAGGACAGTTTCCCAAAGGCAGCGAGCCTCGTGAACTATGCAAATCAATTCATGGCGTTATCGGACAGCTCATTTTTATAGCTATGGCTCTTCGCCTCATCATCCGTTTGACTTATAGCGTTCCCGAACCCACAAACCCAAAGACTTGGTTCATCTCATTGGCCAAGGCAATGCATTGGCTGCTATATGCCCTACTCTTAATATCGCCCATCTTTGGGGTCCTGTATTTTCAGTATGGCGGCAAAGAAATCCACTTCTTTGGCTTGGTATGGCCTCAGCTAGTCACCCCCAATCCAGAAATGAAAAAAGTAGTTGAAGGGATCCATGAATTCCTAGGAAACTCACTCTATTTTTTGATTGGCATTCATGCTTTAGCAGGCTTGTGGCAACATTACGTCGTAAAGGACGATACACTTCGTCGTATGCTGAATAAAGTTGATGCCTAAAATGAAACCTCTCTCTAAAAAAGCCAAGATGGCAATAGGCTGGACAGTCTTAATGACTGTAGCGGGCACCGCGATGCTGCATCAATGGCAATTTTTTGCCATGGGTTTCGCATCTCTTGCCATGTTGCTCGTAGCCAATCATTACGACCTTCTTAAAGACCCAGAAGACAAAAAATAATCCCGCCGGTTTGGGCGGGATTAATTGTTAGGTGCCCCAAGATTCTGGGGCTCCATTAGAGGGCCGGATAGTCCGTATAACCCGCCTCTTCGCCACCATAAAAAGTAGCGCGGTTATAAGCATTCAGAGCGGCACCCTGCTGAAATCTCTCCGCTAAATCTGGATTAGAAATATAGAGTCGTCCATAAGCTACTGCATCAGCCAGACCTTCTTCTAATACTTTTTCACCCATAGCTTGGTCATACCCACCAGCGGTGATAAATTTGCCTTGATAAGCAGCACGGAACATCTCTGAGGTAATAGGAGCATCTTCAAAGACTTGATCGCCGCCGCCGGCACTGGTTGAGCGAGGCTCAATCATATGCACGTAAGCTAAGTTATAGCCATTAAGCTTCTTAATTGCGGCAGTAAATAATGCTACCGGATCACTATCACCCATATCGTTGAAAGTGCCGTATGGTGAAAGGCGAACGCCCACTTTATCGCTCGGGAATACTTTGCTTACAGCCTCGATCACTTGACCCAATAGGCGCAGGCGATTATCAATCGAGCCGCCATATTCATCCATACGTTGATTAGTTTTATCTTGCAAGAACTGATCTAACAAGTAGCCATTGGCCGAGTGAATTTCAATACCATCAAAGCCTGCAGCTTTTGCATTCTGTGCTGCCGCCTCAAACTCTTTGAGCAAGCGAGCAATATCTTCCAAACTCATTGCCGTTGGAGTCTCATAATCATGCAACTTCCAATCTGCGCCATACGTTTGACCAGCCGCAGCAATTGCAGAGGGCGCCTCAGGTACACCCTGCTCTGGATGCAAGGAAGAATGCGAGATGCGGCCTACGTGCCACAGCTGCGCAACAATCGCACCACCCTTGGCATGAACTGCCTCAACAATCTCTTTCCATGCAGCGGTTTGTTCCGCCGAATAGATTCCAGGCGTCGCTGGGTAACCCTTACCCAGTGGAGAAATCTGTGTTGCCTCAGTAATAATGAGTCCGGCACTCGCACGTTGTGCGTAATAGGTTTTCGCTAACGGATTAGGAACATCACCATCAATCGCACGCATTCGTGTGAGTGGTGCCATTACTAAACGATTTTTTAAATGAAGTGCCCCCAGATTTACCGGAGTGAACATGATTTCTTTGCCTGACATTTGCTGCCTTTTAAATAAGTAAAAAGAGGGTTGACTGTAACAAGGATTGGTAAATTTTGCTGAACATGTGATTAAGCGACGCCAAATTGTTCGCGTATGCAATCTGCTAGCGCGTTAAATTCTTGAGTATGTGCCGTAGAGGGTCGCGCAACTAAAGCAATCACTCTTTTGGGTGCTGGTGAGGCCAACTCTTTTGCGACTAACTCAGAGTTATTTAATAGACTACTTTTGACCGCCATTCCAGGAAGCAAGGCAATACCAAGTCCAGACTCCACCATTTGCAACAAGGTCAACAAGCTAGTAGCTTCCATCCCCTCAGCCTTACGAATGTCAGTGCGCTTACACGCTTGCAAACTATGCTCTCGTAGACAATGCCCTTCTTCGAGTAGCAAGAGGCGCTCGGCCATCTTGGCAGGCAAGGTCACTTCCTTTCCCTTCAAGGCGGGATCCCCCTCCTTGGCAACCAACCAAAAATGGTCGTCAAATAATTCCTGAACGAGAAGACCCTCAACATCATATGGAAGCGCTATCAAAGCAAAATCCAATTTATGCTCAGCTAATCTAGAGAGCAGATTAGCAGTGAGATCTTCTCTGAGTGTAATTTTAAGTTCTGGAAAACGACTGCGAATTTCCGGAAGCAACGTTGGCAATAGAAATGGTGCAATAGTTGGTATGACGCCCAAACGAATTGTGGCAGTCATGGGTTTACCAGTGGCGCCTGCATACTCCACTAAATCTTCAGATGCCGCCAAGATTAGCTTGGCACGCTCAAGAACCTCCAAACCTATTGGAGTGATAGATACATTCTGTCGATCACGTTCCACCAAGCGGATCCCCAATGCATCCTCCAACTCCTTAAGGCCAGCACTTAAAGTCGACTGACCAACAAAACAGGCTTGAGCCGCGCGCGTGAAATTGAGCTCTTTCGCCAATGCAACGAAATACCCCAGTTGCCTTAAAGACGGCAAATAAGCCATTTTTCCCTCCATTATCGAATAATTAGATAAATACTATCATAATGATTCATTAGACTGATCAATAAATAAGGCGCACACTGCATTCATGGTTGAAAAAGCAGCAAAGAATACTCAACAAACCGTATGTCTTAATAAAGGAATCAAAATGACACGCCCAGAAATCAAAACCATCCAAAACTTAGAGTCCGCCTTTGCCGGTGAATCCATGGCTCATATTAAGTATCGTTACTTTGCTAAATTGGCTCGCGCGGCTGGCGACGAAGAAACCGCAAAAATCTTTGAAGCAACCGCTGACCAAGAAGTGATGCATGCCTTTGGCCACTTAGACTTACTCTACCCTGCCGGCACAATTACTCCAGCAAGAGCCTTAGAGATTGCCATTGAAGGCGAAACCTATGAATACACAGAAATGTATCCATCCTTTCGGAAAACGGCAGTTGAAGAAGGCAATGCTGCGGCCATACAAGAAATCGATGAGCAAATTGCGGAATCTAAAGAGCATGCTGAGCAATTTCAGGCGGTATTGGCCAAAGCAGCAAAACGCTTCGCAGCGTTAGCAAACGTTGAAGAGCGTCATGCGAACCATTACAAGCAAGCTTTGGAAAAGGCTAAGGTTTTTGCAGCCCAATAAGATGAGCCCAGAAAGAATTAGAAATTAAATTTAAAATCAACAGACTATTTAAGGAATCAAAATGAAAACTTACCAATGTATCGTGTGCGGCTATATTTATGACGAAGCCAAAGGAATCCCAGAAGATGGCATTCCAGCCGGCACACTCTGGGCTGATGTACCAGAAGATTGGGAATGCCCTGATTGCGGTGTAGCAAAAGCAGACTTCGAAATGGTTCAGGTAAGGTAAGACCGCTTCAACATCCCTTTACCCTGTTTACCTATTCGTCACTTGGAGAGCCCAGCTTTGGATCAAACTACCCCTCAATCCCAATCCGCAATTGTCATCATTGGCAGTGGATTGGCTGGCTACACTGTCATTCGGGAAATTCGTAAACTGGATAAAGCAGTTCCGATAACGCTAGTAACGCGTGAGCCTGGATATTTTTATTCAAAGCCTATGCTTTCCACCGCTCTTGCGAGCAAGAAAGAAGCAGCGCAATTAATCTCCACGCCAGCAGATGGCATGGCAACGCAACTAGAGATGACTGTCTTGGGTGAGTGTGACGTAAGCTCAATCAATCCTAGCTCACAAACTATCCATACCAGCAAAGGTGAAGTGCCTTATGGAAAACTGGTAATGGCTTTGGGTGCCGATCAAATTCGCCTCCCACTTCAAGGGAGCGCCGCGAACGAAGTC
Organism: Polynucleobacter sp. MWH-Adler-W8; assembly: GCF_001889925.1. Classification (NCBI taxonomy): domain Bacteria; kingdom Pseudomonadati; phylum Pseudomonadota; class Betaproteobacteria; order Burkholderiales; family Burkholderiaceae; genus Polynucleobacter; species Polynucleobacter sp. MWH-Adler-W8. The sequence continues at coordinate 36,361 of NZ_LZFI01000004.1, forward strand.
ATCACAGTAAATGATCTGGAGGACTATGCACGCTTTCGCAATGCAATCAATGGAAAAAAGAAAGTTGCTATTCTGGGTGCGGGCCTGATTGGTTGTGAATTTGCCAACGATCTTGTGCTGGGCGGCTATGAAGTAGATGTGATTGACTTGGCTCCACAGGCCCTGGGTCGCCTCTTGCCTGAAGCTGCAGCTCTAGAGCTACAGGAGAAACTCAGTGCAGCTGGCGTGCGTTGGCACCTATCTACAACCGTGCAAGTAATTGATCGTCACGGAGGCTCTTTGCAGGTCACGCTAGCTAATGGCAACATAATCTCTTGTGACGTATTTTTATCGGCTGTTGGTCTGAAGCCCAGAATTGAATTAGCTAAAGCATGCGGCATTAGTACGGGGACCGGCATTCAGGTAAACCGCGAACTCGAAACCAATATTAAAAACATCTTTGCTATTGGAGATTGTGCAGAGGTGGACGGCTTAGTTCTGCCTTACGTGATGCCCATCATGCAAGCAGCAAGAGCATTAGCACCCACCTTAATCGGACAAACTACCGCACTTACCTATCCAGCGATGCCGGTAATGGTCAAAACCCCCGCTTTGGCTACCATAGTTTCTCCGCCAGCTAATGGTGCCGAAGGTAAATGGACCACATCACCTATTGAGGGTGGTATGGAGTCTCGCTTTGAATCCACTAACGGCAAGTTGTTGGGCTTTGTATTGATGGGTACCGCTACCGCACAACGTGGCGCACTCACCAAGGAGCTGCCAGCTATTTTGACTTAAATCCTCTGAAATTTATTTGATTGATCAAACAAAAAGGCCCGCGATGCGGGCCTTTTATTTATGCAGCTGGTAATAATTAAGAAACGATCACAAACCATGTAGTGTTGTGTGATTGAGCAACCATCAAGAACAACATTGGTACGGATAACAATGTGTTTAAACGGGATACTAACATCGCAACGCGAGCAGATTTTGCCTTAACGTCAGCTTCAACGGCAACGATGCCAAGAGCGCGCTTTTGATTTGGCCAAATAATGAACCAAACATTAAAGGCCATTACCAAAGCAATCCACATACCTAAACCAATTGCGCGGAATGGGGCTTGCAATGTAAATGCTTGGTGTAGGTAACCATTTAAAGCGGCAACAATCAAACCGGTTAGTACAGTAAACAAAGCTGCGTAACGGAACCAGAACAAGGCTGCTGGAGCAATCACTTTTCCAATTGCTGGCTTTTGCTCATCAGGAATCTTTGGCATTGAAGGAATTTGCACAAAGTTAAAGTACCAGAGCAAACCAATCCACATCACACCAAACATCACATGCAACCAACGGAAAATAAATGGGAGCTCGGCAGAACTAAAGTTGCCGCCTAAAGCCAAAATAATGAGGGCGAGGAGGACAAAACCCGCAAAAACGGTGCGTCCTAAAGAGGTCAAGATTGATGTCATTAGATTTTCCTAAATAAGATAAATTAAATTAAGCAAAATTTTGGCTAGCAAAATCCCAATTCACTACATTCCAAAAATTTTCTACATATTTTGGTCGCGCATTGCGTGTATCAATATAGTAAGCATGCTCCCAAACATCACATGTCATCAGCGGCTTAGCATCTGTGGTGATAGGAGTTGCAGCATTACTGGTAGAAGCAAGATCAAGGCTGCCATCTGCTTTTTTAACCAGCCATGCCCAACCTGAACCAAAAGTTCCTACAGCACACTTTGTAAACTCTTCTTTGAATTTATCAAACGAGCCCCACTTGGTATTGATAGCATCAGCCAATGGGCCGCTAGGAGCGCCACCACCATTTGGCTTCATGCTTGACCAATAAAAGGTATGGTTCCAAACTTGTGCGGCGTTATTAAATACACCACCTGTAGATTTCTTAATGATATCTTCAAGAGATGAATTTTCAAACTCAGTCCCTTTAATCAAATTATTTAAATTAGTGACATAAGCCTGGTGATGTTTACCATAGTGGTACTCCAAAGTTTCCTTGGAGATATATGGAGCCAAAGCATCGAGTGCATATGGCAACTGAGGTAAGGTATGTTCCATTTATATTCCTTTTAATTACATTGCGCCAAAGTTAGATTAATTTTGGATAACTATAGACTATTCTGGGGTTTTTGTTTGATCCAAGAAAAATGCCGGCAAAGCAGCCTGCCGGCATTAACTTCAACTCTGTTTATAAAGGTTTATTGAGCGGTCCAGCCGCCATCCATGTTCCAAGCCACTCCACGAACTTCAGAGGCGTCTGGCCCACAAAGGAAAACCGCCAAGGCTGCCAATTGCTCTGGACTCACAAACTCTCCAGAGGGCTGCTTTTCGGATACCAGGGCATTCTTGGCGGCCTCATTAGAAATGCCTTCGCGTTCTGCGCGAGCGTCTACCTGCTTCTGAACTAAAGGGGTTAATACCCAACCCGGGCAAATTGCATTGCAAGTAATGCCAGTGCGCGCATTTTCCAAAGCCGTCACTTTAGTTAATCCGACAATGCCATGCTTAGCAGCAACATAGGCAGCCTTCTGAGTAGAAGCTACTAAGCCATGTACTGAGGCGATATTAATAATGCGGCCCCAGTTGCGTTTTTTCATACCGGGTAAGGCATGGTGTGTTGTGTGAAATGCCGAACTTAAATTAATAGCAATGATGGCATCCCACTTATCTGTTGGAAACTCTTCAATGTTCGCGGTGTACTGAATACCCGCATTATTAATTAAGATATCAAGCGAACCAAAACGCTTCTCTGTTTGCTTGATCAGGTCTTCAATCTCAGCGGGCTTGCTCATATCAGCACCATGGTAATCAACCTCTACACCACAGGCTTTAATTTGAGCAATGGCTTCATCTTTCTCGCCAAAACCATTGACCATGATGTTGACGCCTTGTTTAGCCAGTGCAATAGCCATTCCTAAGCCAATACCGCTAGTGGAGCCAGTAACTAAAGCTGTTTTACCTTTTAATGTGGACATATCATTTACCGTATCAAGTTAATTAAAAGGGCTGCAAAACGCTTTATGGGCCCCAAAACTGGATGTTACAGGATGTGCTGAACCACCCCCGGAGGTGATGCACCAGGGTGGTCAGAACCTATAAATATTAGATTTTCTTAAGAGCCCGCAGGATCTTTTCACAGGTGATGGGCTGATCAAAGACGGATGCATTTAATGGTGCCAAGGCATCATTAATAGCGTTTTGAACTGCACCTGGCGCTCCGGCTGTACCAGCCTCACCTGCTCCTTTAGCACCCAATTTGGAAGATTGGGTAGGCGTCTCAACGTGAGCAACCTCAATATCCGGCATCTCATTAGCCATCGGCACTAAGTAATCCGCCATGCTGCCATTGCGCAACAAACCACTTTCATCATAGAGACACTCTTCGAACAGAACGCCACCAATACCCTGTACGATTGCGCCGCGCACTTGTTCATTGACCAACATTGGATTGATAACGCGACCACAGTCTTCTACCGCCCAATGTTTCAATAGCTTCACAAAGCCTGTGTCTGGGTCAACCTCAACGTAAGACGCTTGCACTCCATTAGTAAAGATGAATGGATATTCTTTTTGTGTGTAGTGACGCGTCACCATGAGATCAGCAGAAAATCCAGCCGGTAAAGTATCGGTGCGGAAATAACCCACTCTACCCACTTCACTAAAGGGCAATAATTGCTCACCAGTCGCTTTATCAAGGATATGTCCACGACGCGCAGTTAATTCAGCAACAGGTCGATTCAAAATAGCACCCGCAAGTTTAATGATGTTTTCTTGCAGTGCTTGAGAAGCCAAGAGAACTGCTTCACCGCCAACACCGGCTCCACGTGATGCCCAGGTACCACCCCCGTAAGGAGTGACATCGGTATCACCAGTAATAACACGTACTTGATCGATTGGAACGCCAACAGCATCAGCGGCAATCTGGGTATAGATACCTTCAGTGCCTTGACCTTGTTCCCCAACACCAATCAATACCGAAACCACACCGCTAGGATCCATACGAACAGTAGCGCCATCCTGCGACGCAATACGTGCGCCACCCACACCATAAAAAGCGGGACTTGGATTGGTTAACTCAATCAAAGTTGCAAATCCAATGCCGCGATAGATTCCTTTTTTGCGCAACTCAGCCTGCTCTTTACGCAGGGTGGAATAGTCCATCATTTTTTCAATGGTTCGCAAACATTGTTCATGCGAGAGAACTTCTAACTTAATTCCAGAAATTCCGGAGCAAGGATAAGCGTCATCCGGAATCACGTTACGCTTACGGAACTCAAGTGGATCCATTTGCAATTTTTCCGCAGCCAAATCTACTAAGCCTTCGGTCACAGCGCAAGCAATCGGATGGCCTACGCCACGATACTGACAAGTTGGTGTTTTATTCTGAAAAACAACATTGAGCTTAGCGCGATAGTTTTGATGCTTATAAGGACCACCGACCAAGTTCACGACTTGATTGCCTTCAATAGCACTAGTTCTAGGGAACATGGAGTATGGGCCAATTGCAGTCAGATCATCGATCTCAAAGGCTAAGATATCACCTGCCTTATTGGCGGCTATACGTCCTTTAATGCGATGCTCACGCGCATGAATATCACTAGTGAATGATTCAAGACGGTCTGCTACAAACTTCACGGGGCGCTCAAGCATCATGGCAAGCCCTACGGTAGCGAAGTCATCTGGATAGGCATGAACCTTAATTCCAAAAGACCCACCCACATCCTTGCAAATGACATGCACATCTGATTCTGAAAGACCAAACTGACGGCAATACAGATCTTGCATCATGTGTGGCGCTTGTTGCGAATGGTACACAGTGAGACGACGATCGCCTGGGTTGTAATCTGCAATCTGACAGCGCGGCTCAAGCGTTACACCGGTATGGCGCCCAAATCCAAAAGTAGCTTCTGCTACCACGTCAGCAGTTGCAAATACTTCATCCACATTACCAACATCGAGGCTACGGGTAAAACATAAATTATCACCAAGGTCGGGATGAATAACCGGAGTATCTGCATCAAGCGCAGTTTCCATGGAAACGACTGCCGGCAACTCTTCCCACTCAACATCGATATGCTGCAGAGCGTCTTCCGCCTGCGCTCTAGTTTCTGCAACCACCGCCACCACCGGCTCACCCTGCCAACAAGCGCGATCGATTGCTAAGGCGTGTTGAGGAGCAGACTTCATACCAGCTAGGTGACCTAAAGTGGCTACCCAAGGCTTACAAATTTTCGCCATTTGCACGCCATCTACAACCGCAAGAACACCGGGCATATTACTAGCATGCTCTATATGAATTTTGCCGATTTTCATGTGTGCTACTGGGGAGCGCCAGAACACCACATGCGCCATACGAGGCAATTGAATATCGTCAATGTAAGTGCCCTGACCTTCAAGCAGACGACGAGCTCCATGTCGTGGTTCGCTATGACCTATATATCGCTGATCATTTGTTACGGGATCCAGTACCATTCCCTTTAAATCACTTGGCTTATTCATAATGCGTTTTCCTCAATACCTTAAGCGTTAGCAAGGACAGGTTTAATTTTTTGGCCCTTGGCACGAGCATCTAATACATCGATGATTGCATCGACAATAGAGTGGTAGCCAGTGCAACGACAGTAATTACCTGAGATCCATTCGCGCACTTGTTCACGCGTTGCTTTTGGTTGCTTCTCAATCAACTCTGCTGCAGCTAACAACATGCCAGAGGAGCAGAAGCCGCACTGCATAGCGTTGTGGCGCATAAAAGATTCTTGTAGATCTGTCAAAACACCATTTTTGGTGAGACCTTCGACCGTTTCAACCACACTACCATCCGCCTGTACTGCCAGAAATAGGCATCCGCGAATGATTTGCCCATCCACCTTGACGGTACAAGCCCCGCACGCGCCCTGCTCACAACCCAAGTGAGGGCCTTTTAAATGCAAATCTTCGCGTAAAAAATCCACTAGGTGTCTGCGCGGTTCAATCTCTGCGTTGACGAGTCGACCATTCACGGTCATTGAAATTTTTTTCTTCAAACTCATTTTGATCTCCGAATTCTTTTGCCAATACTTACTATTTGAGTATTAAGCAATCATGTGCTTGAGTCCACGCTCGAGCAATACACCAATTAAATGTTGTTTCGCTTCTGCGCTATTAGTTATGTCTGCAATTGCTTCGATTTCATCACGCGCTTCTGCTACAGCCCTAGCAATCAACTCATCGTTGAGTTTTTGGCCATTGATTAAATCCTGCGCTTTAGTTGCCATTACTGGCGTAGCGCCAACAGAGAAGAATGTAAAGGCACAGCGAGTCAAAACATCACCTTGCTTCTGTGCAACTGCAGCTAAACCAGCAACCGCATAGTCGCCATGACGTCTAGCCAGCTCATGAAAATAGAAAACTTCTTGCTTGCTTGCCAATGGAATCTCAGTCGCCACGAGAATTTCATCGGGCTCTAATGAGGTCGTATACAGGTCAATGAAAAAATCGTTTGCAGAAATTCGGCGCTCGCCTGCTGGTCCATGAATAATCATCGTCGTCCGTAAAGTTAAGCTGCAAGCGGGCCATTCAGCCGCTGGGTCACCATATGCCAGTGAGCCTCCCCAGGTTCCTAGATTACGAATGGCGCGATGGGCAATATGTGGGGCTGCTGCTTTTAAAAGTGGGGCATGTTTTGCGACTAATTCTGAATCTTCAATTTCAGTATGGGTCACTAACGCGCCAATACGCAAACTATCACCAACAACTGAAATACCTTTGAGCTCAGCGATATCAGTGATATCGATTAACACTGCGGGCTCAGACAAACGCATATTCAAAGTGGCTAATAAAGTTTGCCCACCCGCAATTAATTGAGCATCATCACCGCCCTGCTCAAGCAAAGACAAGGCCTCTTGTAAGGCCTTGGGCTTTACATAATCGAATGCTGCAGATTTCATTAAGTCTCCTCCACCACCAATGTATTAAGCTTTTCTAGCTTTTTATTTTTTGCGCTACTTTTTTATTACCGCTTTTTTATTTACCACCAGCGTCTGACTCCAACGCCACCGTCTCCCCGCCTAATTCTTTTGCAAATTTCTGAAAAAAATCATCTGCAATCTTTTTTGCCGATGCGCTAATTAAGCGACCGCCAATTTGACCTAACTTGCCACCAATCGAGGCTTCCGTCGTATAAGAGACCAAAGTACCTCCTTCGGCTTGCTTTAGCTCCACTCGTGACTTACCTTTGGCAAACCCTGCCGCCCCACCAGACCCTTCAAAGGCCATAGAGCAAGATTGGTCCGGGATGATGTCACTTAGGAGCAATTTCCCTGCAAAACGGGCTCTAACGGGCCCAATTTTGAACATCACCTTGGCATGAATCTCTTCTGGGGAGATGCGACTGATCTCCTCGCAGCCAGGAATGGACTTGGCCAACACGTCAATATCGTTCAAACCCTTCCATACTTCAGGGATTGGAGCGGATATGAGTTGCTCGCCATTTAATTCCATTTGATCTCCTTGGGGTTTGTACGAATAGAGTCTTATCTACCAATTGTTCAACAATGTACCATTATTTAACTTTTGGTCAATAAGTCCAAATTCGGATAAACCCTGAGAATCCATGCGTTTTACTGAAGATAGCGTTTCCAGCCCAAATACTACTGAAAGTTCAGAAGGCCCTTTGGCGCCCATCCGAAAAAGAATGGGTACAGCCGAGCGTAAACGCCAAATATTGGATAGCGCTATTCAGTTCTTTGCTAGAAATGGTATCGATGGTCAATTAAGAAATTTATCTAAAGAACTAGGCATCACCCATACCCTGCTTTATCACTACTTCCCCACTAAGGATGCGCTGATTCAAGAAGTTTATAAAGAGGTCTTTGAATCTCGCTGGAAGCCAGAGTGGGAAGAGCTGCTGGATGATGACTCCCTCACTCCCGAAGAAAAATTCAATACATTCTATTTGGACTACTCCAACACAGTCTTAACTTATAACTTTGTGCGCATTTTGATTTTTTCTGGCTTAAGTGATCACTCTATTAGCGATCGCTTCTTCGAGCTTTTGCGCACGCGCTTATTACCAAGACTCATTCGCGAAACTCGCAAGTATTGCGGCAGGTCTGATACATCAAAGCCTACCCAGCGTGAGCTTGAATTCCTCATGGGATTGCATGGTGGCGTCTTCTACATTGGCATGAGGCGCTGGATCTATGGACAAGCCATATATGCCGCCGAAAGCCCCAACACAGAACAAGAAATTATTCGCGACCGAGTGCAGTCTTATCTCCATTCCGCTAAATCACTGTTTGCTTAATTCAAAAGGTATCCATGTCTAACTTAAGCCTGAATCACTTCTCCATCCGCAGTCTAGAGATTGAAAAAACGACTGAATTTTTTAGCAAGCTCCTTGGCTTAACTGTTGGTCCAAGACCTGAGTTCCCTTTCCCAGGTGTTTGGCTATACAACGGTGATGAGAGTAGTTGGGCTAATGCGGTCCTGCATCTCATTGCTATCGACAAAAATGATCCGAACGGACTGAAAAAATATTTAGGTGAACGCGACCCCAGCACACTCCATGGGTCTGGTGCAGTAGATCACATTGCTTTTTTTGCAACCGGACTAGAAGAAAAAATTGCTCTCCTAAAGAAACTCAATGTTTCTTATCGCGAGCGCACTGTACCCGTCCTGAAGCTCCACCAAATATTTTTGGACGATCCTAATGGTGTGGTTATTGAACTCAACTACCCGGCTGAAGAAAAGGCTGCTCTGGATACGAAAGCAGCATAGGGGCTATTGATGGCAAAAATTCTAGTTGTAGGCGGCTCTCTTGGCGGTTTGTTTGTGGCAAATATTTTGCTGCGCCAAGGGCATGACGTTACTTTGCTAGAAAAGACTATTGGATCCTTAGACGGTCGTGGCGCTGGCATTGTGACCCATGATGCTTTGGCTGAAGCGCTACGCGCTGCTGGAGTGACTGTTGACGAAACACTCGGCGTACCTGTGACTAAGCGCGTCACTTTGGGTGCTGACGGTCAAAGCTTGGGCGAAATGGAATTACCTCAAGTATTAACCTCTTGGAGTCGCCTGTATCACATGCTCAAAGAAAGCTTTCCAAGCGAGCGCTATCTTCAAGGTAAGACAGTAAAGTCGGCCACCCAAGATATGCACGCTGTACAGGTGCTTTGTGAAGACGGCAGCCAATATGATGCTGAATTGCTCATTGCATCCGATGGCATACGCTCTGCAGTGCGAGCGCAAGTCGCACCACAGATTCAACCTGAATATGCCGGCTATATAGCTTGGCGTGGCGTATGTGACGAAGCCTGCCTATCAAGGAACACCTTAGACACTCTATTTAATCGCTTTGGCTTTTGTTTGCCTAATGGCGAGCAAATGCTGGGTTACCCAGTTGCTGGCTCTGGCAATGACACGCGCCCTGGAAAGCGTCGCTATAACTTTGTTTGGTATCGCCCAGCTTCAGAGCATGAAGACTTAATAAGCCTTCTGACAGACGATGATGGTCATTATTACCCCACTGGTATCCCGCCCCTCAAGGTGTCTTGGAAGCATATTGCCCACATGCGTAAAGTCGCACAGGAGATCTTGGCGCCACAGTACTCAGAAATATTAGAAAAAACAACTGCACCATTTTTACAAGCCATTTATGACGTGCGCTCCGAACAAATTGTCTTTGGCAGAATCGCACTCATGGGTGATGCTGCTTTTGTTGGTAGACCGCACGTAGGAATGGGTGTCACTAAGGCTGGTGATGAAGCTATTGTGATAGCCAAGCATGTTGCCGCCCATGGCGCTACTCCAGCAGCACTCAATGCATATAGCGAAGAGCGCTTAAAGCTAGGTCAACAAGTAGTGGCTAGAGCCCAGTATTTGGGTCGCTATATGCAAGCCCAAGGAAGCAAGGGTAATAGGGATAACGAGAAGTTGAAAAGAAATGCCGATACTGTGATGGCGGAAACTGCGATTGATATCAGCGATCTATTAGCTCAAGGGAAAGCAGTGCCTGAATCTGCGCACTAAATGGCGCATTCAGTTAAGATTTAAAAAATAAAAAATATTCTTATTTAACAAAGTTTTATATGGAGGAGACAACCATGAAACAAAAAGTAACGAATCAAACGAGACGCAAGATGTTGATTGGTGGAGCCGCAGCAGCAAGCACCCCACTTTGGTTAAACGTAGCAAATGCTCAGGCTGACACTATCAAGATCGGCTTTCCGACGCCGTTGACAGGGCCCTTCTCAGCAGAAGCTCAAGATCAGGTGAAAGCTGCTGAATTAGCCATTAAAGAATTTAACGATGCAGGCGGCTTTAATGGACGCAAAGCAGAACTCTTAGTGCGTGACGACAAACTCAATCCTGGCGAAGCAGCAACACGTACATTGGAGTTAATTGAAAAAGACAAGGTGAACTTTGTAGTTGGCTCACTTTCTGCAGCAACCCAACTCTCGATCAATGCCGTTTGTAAGGAGCGTAAGGTTCTCTTTAATTCCATCAGCCAATCCGATGCGATTAACGAAGCGAAAGACTGGAGCGTCTATACATTCCACGAGGCCCTGAACCCAACGATGACTGCTGGCGCTGTAGCGCGTTACTCCATCCCACGTTTTGGTAAAAAAATTGTGTTCTTAACGGCTGACTATGCATACGGCCATGAAATGGTGCGTGCGTTTGAGCGTGCTGGCAAAGAAATGGGTGCCACTACCCTGGCTGACATCCGTCACCCATTAGGCGCATCCGATTACTCCGCCTTCTTGCCACGTATCAAAGCTTTGAATCCAGATATTTTGGTGCTCTGTAACTTTGGTCGCGACTTGGTCAATGCAGCAAAACAATGTACTGACTTTGGCCTTAAATCCAGCATGAAGATTGTTACGCCAGTACTCCTCTATACCTCACGCCTTGCAGGTGGGCCAGAAGCCTTTGAAGGCATTATTGGTGGCACATCTTATTACTGGGGTCTAGAAGATCGCATCCCAACTGCAAAAACATTTAACGATGCTTTCCGCAAAATGTATAACGGCTCAGTACCGTCTGACTATGGTGCATTAGGTTATGCAGGCGTTAAGAGTGTATTGGCTTCTATTAAGATCGCCAAGTCTACAGAAACTTTGAAAGTAGTTTCCGCAATGGAAAACCTCAAGTATGACTGGTACAAAGGTCCTGAGTACTATCGTAAGTGCGACCATCAGGCCGTGCAAACCGTCATCATCGTAGAGTCCAAATCTAAGAATATGAAAGATAAGTATGACGTCTTTAATATTCTGACAATCGAACCTACTACCGAGAAAAATATGCGTTCATGCGCGGAGCTAGGTCACAAAGCCTAATCTTAAAATTTCAAGGTGGATGACCCATTCACCTTGATCCACTCCCCCGCACCATTTGGTAAAGGGGAGTTTTTTCTGAGTACATTTATGACCGGTCTTTCATTTGAACTTCTTTGCATGCAACTGCTTACAGGCATCGCCTTAGGGAGTATTTATGCACTTTTAGCCCTTGGCCTTTGCCTCATTTTTGGCATGCTGAACGTGGTGAACTTTGCACATGGCGCCTTCTTTATGGTGGGCGCATTTTTAGGCGCGTACTTCTTAGGCATCACTGGAAGCTTTTGGTTCAGCCTAGTACTAACGCCATTGCTTACAGGCGGCATAGGGCTTGTCACTGAGCGTTTTTTGGTCAGACCACTCTATGGACGCGGGCTAGATTACCCTTTACTACTCACCTTCGGACTGTCATACGTCCTGATTGAAGTAATGCGCGTTACCTTTGGAATCGAAGGCTTACCCTCAATCACCCCGGAAGGTCTTGGTGGAACAGTGAATGTAGGCATTGGTTACTTCCCTAAATACCGCCTCTTCCTTATTGCAGCAACTGCGGTCGTTATTTTAGGCGTTTGGTTCTTCATTCAAAAGACACGTTACGGCCTCATCATTAAAGCCGGTGCTGCCGACCAAGAAATTGTGAAGGTCTTGGGTGTCGATATCGCCAAGGTGTGGCTTTTGGTTTTTGGATTGGGTTGCGCAATCGCCGGCCTTTCCGGAATTCTTGCCTCACCAACACGCTCTGTCAATCCAGAGATGGGCATTCCCATTCTGGCGGAATCATTTGTAGTGACTGTTGTTGGCGGCATGGGCTCACCAGTTGGCGCAGTGGTAGCCGGCTTGTTAGTGGGCGTGGTCTACAGCATGACTTCCCTCTTCTTCCCCGACTTAGCAGAGCTTTCCATTTTTGTACTGATGGCCGTAGTGCTGTTAATTCGCCCACAGGGTTTATTTGGTAAAGCAGGAGCGATGGGCTAAGGCTCCGAATATTTATGAATTCATTTTTCCAACTTATTGCACGTCATCGCGTACTAGCTAGCACGCTGTTCTTAGCAATCTTCCCATTCATCATGCCGTATGAAGCTCTGGCGATCAATATTTTGATCTTTGGTTTATTCGCCATGGGCTTTAACTTACTGTTTGGTTACATGGGACTACTATCCTTTGGTCATGCAGCCTTCCTAGGCATTGGTAGCTACATCACCGGCATAGCCATTGTTCACTATGGCCTACCTTGGGGCGCTGCCATTCTGGTGGGCGTTATTGGCGCCGCTATTGGCGGCCTCATCATGGGCTTCCTTGCAATTCGTACTCGTGGCATCTACTTCTCCATGGTGACCTTAGCGCTTGGCCAAATTGTGTACTACATCTTCTATAAGGCAGAGAGCCTTACTGGTGGTGAGAATGGTTTACGAGGTGTCCGCGTAGATGAATTCAACATCTTAGGCATCCCAGTTGACTTCTTAAATCCATTAGTGAAGTACTACATCATTCTTTTCTTTGTGGTGATTGCCATTTGGCTTATTTCCCGCATCCTAAGCTCACCTTTAGGTGCCGTAATGGAGGCGATTCGCGAGAATGAGAAGCGCGCAGCAGCTTGTGGATTTGACGTAGCCCGTACCAAACTATTGGTTTTTGTATTGTCAGCGGCAATTTGTGGCTTAGCGGGCTCATTGCGCGCGCTGCACCTCTCCATCGTGCCGATTGATTCTCTGCACTACCTACAGTCTGGTCAGGCGGTCATGATGAGCATTCTTGGTGGAATGGGCACCTTCTTTGGCCCATTCATCGGCGCAGCAGTCATGCTCTACTTGGAAGACGTCGTCACCACCTTCACTAAGCATTGGATGGCTGTCGTTGGTTTAGTGTTCATGTTCTTTGTGCTGTTCTTCCCTAAAGGTATCTGGGGAACCATTCTGAGCAAGCTACAAATTAATCAGGATTCGAAATAATGAATAGCGCAACTACAACCCCTATTCTTGAAGCGCGTCATGTCAGCAAGAGCTTTGGTAAGTTCAAGGCATTACAGGACGTATCCACTAGCTTTATGCCTGGAACACTTACGGCAATTATTGGCCCGAATGGTGCAGGTAAAAGCACCTTCTTTAATGTCTTGAGTGGCGCGTTTCCACCATCGAGCGGTCAAATTCTATTTAATGGCAAAGATATCACCGGCATGCAGCAGCATGAATTTGCTCGCATCGGAATTTCTAAAAGCTTTCAGATCACCAATGTGTTTAAGCAACTCAGCGTTCATGAGAATGTCCGGGTGGCTGCACAGATGGAAACAGCACGTTACAACTTCCTCCGGAATGCGCAAAGCTATCCAAAGCCAATTGAGATTGCCGATGAATTGCTGCATCGAGTCAATCTGGAGCACTTACGGAATAAGAAAACAGGTGACTTAGCGCATGGTCAGCAGCGCGCTCTTGAAATTGCGATGGCATTGGCCTGCAACCCGAGCCTACTTTTGCTAGATGAGCCCACTGCTGGCATGTCTCCAGAAGAAACATTAGTGATGATGGAATTGATTCGCACACTCGCTAGCGAGCGGACAGTGATTTTGGTTGAGCACAAGATGAAACTCATCATGGGTCTTTGCAAGCGCATCATCGTGCTGCACCATGGTGAGTTTTTGGCAGAAGGCACCCCAGAAGAAATCCAAAATAATTCAGAGGTACGTCGTGTGTACCTAGGTCAAGGTTAAACAGAAAGCAAACTATGTTGCGTGTTGAAAACTTAAACGCTTGGTATGACCGTAGTCACGTATTGCAAGGCGTCTCACTGGAAGTAAATAAAGGAGAGATCGTTACTTTGATGGGTCGTAATGGCGCTGGCAAAACCACCACCCTACGCTCTCTAATGGGCCTGCTATCTAAACGCCAAGGTAAAGCATCCATTGATGGCACTTCATTTTTAGATTTACCCGCTCATGAGCGCTTTCATCTAGGCCTGGCATATGTTCCAGAGGATCGTCGCATTGTTCCTGGGCTGACCGTCAAAGAAAACTTAGAGCTTGGGGTGATCGCCAAGAAGAATTCAGGCGACATGAGTGCATTAGTTGATGAGATTGCCGAAACCTTCCCCAGACTGAAAGAGCGTTTACATCAAGACGGCACATCGATGTCCGGAGGTGAGCAACAAATGCTTGCCATTGCCAGAGCAATGATTGGCAAACCTAAAGTCATTCTGCTTGATGAGCCTTCAGAAGGCATCATGCCAGTCTTGGTTGAAGAGATGTTTGAGCTTTTTGCCAAACTAAAGCAAGAAGGTCTAACCATTCTCCTGGTTGAGCAAAACGTTCAACAAGCTCTGAAAATTTCTGACCGGGCCTATATTCTCGATCAGGGTGAGATTGTTTTTCATGACACTGCACAGAACCTCTTGAACAATGATGAGGTTCAGCAGAAGTATTGCGCCGTTTAGATGAGATGTAGCCAGTGACCCAACTGGTGCCAAAAACTATCTGGCACCAAAGTCAGCAACCAGGTTAGGGTCAGATAGCGCAGCAACTTGCCAATGAACATATAAATTATGCAAGGTTGCCAAGCAAGTTTCAACCATCCAGCGGCAAGGCATAGGGGATCACCAAGCCCAGGCAGCCATGAAAGTAACAGAATTTTTGGACCCCAAGCTTCTAGCCAATCTTTGAGGCGTTCATTTTTTGGCTCACCAACAGACTTCATACTTCTACGGGCAATGAGACCAAGCCACCAGTCGAACATGCCCCCCAAGGTATTTCCAACAGTGGCCACAAAAATTGCAACCCAATATAAATCTGGATTCAAGGCGGTGTAACCAAACAGAATTGGCTCCGAACCAACCGGTAATAAAGTTGCTGAAACAAAAGCGCTGATAAACACCGCAGGTAAGCCAACTGAAGGCATTCCAAACCAGCTAAAAAAATGTGAAAGTGCGTGCTCCATAAAACGCATACCCCTTATGTAATGCCTTCTAGGGATTCATTAACCCCAATCAGTCTATTTTGCCTTGTTTTGGCCAATCTCCAGGAATTTCAAATCTTGCTTAAACTAATGCTTGAAACGGTAAATACACCATAAAACCTATAAATTGAGACTTTCATGAATCACCCTATTCCCAAGCCAGACCAATATCAAGAAATCCGTGAAGCATTGCGTGATCTCTGCGGCTCTTTTGATTCCGCCTATTGGCAAAAGATTGATCACGAACGAGGTTATCCAGAGGCTTTTGTGGATGCGATGACTAAGGCCGGCTGGCTGGCTGCCTTAATTCCAGAAGAATATGCTGGCTCTGGTTTAGGCTTAGCGGAAGCCTCCGTAATCATGGAAGAGATTAATTTTTCTGGGGGTAACTCAGGTTCATGTCACGGACAGATGTACAACATGGGCACCCTACTTCGCCATGGCTCAGATGCTCAGAAAAAAATGTATCTTCCCAAAATTGCTTCGGGTGAATTACGTCTTCAAAGCATGGCAGTCACAGAGCCCACCACAGGAACAGATACCACCAAACTAAAAACAACTGCCGTTAAAAAAGGTGACAAGTACGTAGTGAATGGTCAAAAGGTATGGATCTCCAGAATTCAGCACTCTGACTTAATGATTTTGCTGGCGCGCACTACTCCACTTAGTGAAGTACAACGCAAGTCAGAAGGCATGTCGATCTTTATCGTTAATCTCGCTGACGCCATTGGCAAAGGCATGGAAGTGCGACCCATCGCTAATATGGTGAACCACGAAACTAACGAAGTGTTCTTCGATAACCTAGAAATCCCTGCAGAGAATCTCATTGGCACCGAAGGTCAAGGATTTAAATATATTTTGGATGGCTTGAATGCCGAGCGAGTCTTGATCGCTGCTGAATGTATTGGTGACGCCTACTGGTTTATTGATCGCGCCCGCCGCTATGCTAATGACCGAGTCGTTTTTGATCGCCCAATTGGTAAAAACCAAGGGATTCAATTTCCGATTGCGGATAGCTATATTGAAACCGAAGCCGCAAATCTCATGCGCTTTAAAGCATGCGAGTTATTTGACAATCACCAACCCTGTGGTCCAGAGGCTAATATGGCCAAATACCTAGCGGCCAAAGCATCTTGGGAAGCAGCAAACGTCTGCTTACAAACCCATGGTGGCTTCGGCTTTGCCAATGAATACGATGTTGAGCGTAAATTTAGAGAAACTCGCCTTTATCAAGTGGCACCTATTTCAACGAATTTAATTTATTCCTATATTGCCGAACATGTTCTTGGTCTTCCAAGATCTTTCTAAGAAGACATTAATATGAGCATTCGTCCATTGGATGGCATTACCGTTGTTTCTCTAGAGCATGCTATAGCAGCACCTTTCTGCACACGCCAATTAGCAGACTTAGGGGCAAGAGTCATTAAGGTTGAGAGGCCTGGTGGAGGTGACTTTGCTAGAGGGTATGACACGCAGGTAGATGGGCTATGCTCTCACTTCGTTTGGGTCAATCGCTCTAAGGAAAGTTTGACGCTAGATCTTAAGCAGCCATCAGCAATTGCAGCGCTTAAGACATTACTAAAGACGGCAGATGTCTTAGTACAAAACCTTGCCCCAGGTGCTGCTGCACGTATGGGACTCACAGCCGAGATTTTGCAGAAAGACAATCCAAAACTCATTCTGTGTGATATCTCGGGCTACGGCAATAACGGCCCCTATCGAGATAAAAAAGCTTACGACTTACTTATTCAGAGTGAGGCCGGATTCTTATCGGTCACGGGTACACCTGAAACCCCTAGCAAAGCGGGAAACTCGATTGCTGATATTGCAGCCGGCATGTATGCCTATACCAATATCTTGGCGGCCCTCTTGCAAAGAGGAAAAACAGGTAAAGGATCTGTCATCGATATCTCTATGCTCGAGTCGCTCACTGAATGGATGAGTTTTCCTCTGTACTACGCCTACAAAGGCGCAGAGCCGCCACCACGCAATGGCGCCTCCCATGCCACCATCTATCCATATGGCCCCTTTAAGGCGGGTGATGGTAAGACGGTCATGCTGGGCTTACAGAATGAACGTGAGTGGGTGCAATTTTGCGAAACCGTCTTAGAAAACCCTGCGCTTGCCCAAGATGAACGCTTTGATCGTAACTTTAAGCGCAATGAAAAGCGCACTGAACTTTTAGAAATTATTGACGCTTGCTTTAGCAAGCTTACTTCCGAGCAATTAATTACAAGACTAGAAAAGGCACAGATTGCAAATGCCCACCTCAATGATATGGAGGGTCTTTGGAAGCATAAGCAGCTTAAAGCGCGTAATCGCTGGACTGAGGTAGATACCCCCAACGGTGCGATTGCAGCCCTACTGCCCCCCGGCTTAAATAGTAGCTATGACTATCGTATGGATCCCATCCCAGCGGTTGGAGATCATACCGACTCCATCCTTAAAGAATTAGGGCTGGACGAGACTGATATTGCCAGCATGAGGGCAAGTGGCGCGATTTAAAGCAGCGGCGAAGTAAGATGCGCTGCATTTTCAAGATAGCGATGCCAGCGCGGGCGCTTCGCCCAGGCCTTAGGATCAACGTAATCTGATTGCGCTAAGTAGGACTGAATCAGCCTTTCTAGATTGGCGCAGAAGTCATCGTCATACACAATCAAGCTAATTTCAAAGTTGAGTCGCAAACTACGTTGATCAAAATTCACTGAACCAAAGATTGCAATCCGTTTATCGATCAGCAAACTCTTGGTATGTAAGAGCCCCCCATGGAACTCTGCGATTTTGACGCCTGCATTCATTAAATCGCCATAGAAACTTCTACTACTCCAGGCAACCAATTTGGAATCATTCAATTTGGGAACGATCAGCGTAACGTTTACTCCACGGGCCGCAGCCGCCATCAATGCCTGAAGTAAACCATCATCTGGGCCAAAGTATGGCGTAGTAATGGTTAACTCCTGTCTAGCATCCATAATGGCCGACAAGAGTACTTGATAAAGAATATCGTCTCGGTATACCGGGCCAGATGAAAACTCCTGAGCTAAAACACCACCTTCATGTGGCGATACTGGTGGCTCACGATCATTGAAGTGGGTAATTTTAGGGTTATCAATACTCCAGTCTAAGGAAAACGTAAGTTCAAACTGAGATGCAACTGGGCCCTCGATGCGCACCATGGCATCAACCCACTCTCCCACTCCAGAGTCCTGCTTAAAAGTACGAGGGTCAACCATATTCATGCTGCCAGTCCACACCACAGAACCGTCCACCACAAATATTTTTCGATGCAAGCGTAAATCTGCACGGCGGAACTGGAAACGGCCAATCTGAATCGGCAATGCCTCAGTGACCTGAATGCCAGCCGTTTTAAAACGTTTGGGCCAAGCAGACTTAAACCAATCTTTACTTCCGAGCGAGTCTAACAAAACGCGGCATGCAACCCCACGCTTGGCTGCGGTTATCAAGGCTTCACAAACCCGATCGGCATCACCGCCCAATGCCCAGATATAAAACTCCAGATGGAGACTTTTCTTTGCTGAGTTAATTTCATCAATAAAATTTTGTAGAATTTTTAAAGATTCCGTGTGCAATTTAATCTTATTGCCAGCAACCACGGGTGAACCGTTCTTAGATTCAGCAAGCAGACTCAAGGCCTTTCCTTCCAGGGGTAATTCCTCTCTATCGCCAATAAATTGCTTCCTCATTAGCTCAGTGGTTTCCTGGTATTCACGATTCATGCGAATAATTTTTCGAGTCAAGGCTCTTCCAACCGGGCGCTCACCAATCAAAATATACAAACCTATTCCCAGCAGCGGGAACGTCATCACAATAAATATCCATGCAAAAGCTACGCCAACAGGCCTTCTTACAGAAATAATAAGGAGAATAAAATACGTTACCAATAAGAAATGGATTAATAAAATCAATCTCAAATTAAAAGGAGATTGTGTATTAATAAAAATGCCTAATAAATCATTCATTCAAGTTCCAATTCAGCAGTAATACCTAGGTGATCTGATAACGTTAACCATTCATGCAAAATTTCTGCTGAATGTACTTTTATTCCTCGAACATAAATTCTATCCATTGCAAGCAACGGCTTCACACTAGGAAATGTTTTTGCCGGGGAGCCGGTCAGTAATTCAAACACCTCATCGAAGCCAGCAGCCTTCATGGGGGCGCTTACCCGATTGCGCCAATCATTGAAGTCTCCCGCCACGATCGTAGGTCCATTTTGGGTGAGATCCTGAATATGTCCAATGATGGCCTCCAGCTGTCGCTCTCTACCTCCTTCGAAAAGCGCCAAATGTACACAGAAACAATGAATGGGTTGATCCATACCATCCAAAGTAGTAACGCTATGTAGAAGACCGCGACTCTCAAAGCGGTATGCTGAAATATCGTAGTTATTTCCTTTTTGCTGAGGGTGCTTAGAGAGGATGGCATTGCCATGATGTCCATCGAGATACTCAACATTTTTTCCATAATGCCAATCGCGCCAAAATCCCTCCGAAAGGAAGTGAGTCAACTCTGCTAAAGGCCATTGAGTAAAACGACGCACCCTACCACGATGCTCCTGTTGCAACTCCTGCAAGAAAAGCAGGTCTGGATGGTGACTGCGCATTTTTTCACGCAGCTGGTAAATCGTGGAATGTCTATGCAAAGGAGATAACCCTTTATGGACATTCATACTTAATACTGTGAAACGAGCAGTTTTAATGGCGCTCATCAAAACTGACCTGCAGCACGTTGGCGTCGAGCGCGCGCTAAGTAAATTTCACCTTCGACCAACTCTTGACACTGCATGCATTTATTGCAAATAGATGCCTGCTCCCGTAACTCGTCAATCGAGTCTATCGGGTGAGCATCTAAATATTCGCGTAAATCCACGTCGAGAACCTCATTACAGAGGCAAACCACTTCAGCCATAGGTCAAAAATAGGGAAATCAATCTCATTACAGTCATTTTGCCATTGCCTTGATAGAATCAAGCGCATGTTAAAAGCTTTTCAAGACGCCCTCTCCTTGCTCGCCCACTTAGATGGCGGCGTAATGGGGATAGTCTGGGTTTCTCTACAAGTCAGCCTTACAGCCCTTCTGGTTGGAACGCTTTTGGGCCTTCCGATTGGCGCCCTTCTGGCCACCGAACGTTTTGCAGGCAAAAGGACCATCATTGTTACCCTGAACACCCTCATGGGTGTGCCTACAGTCATAGTTGGGGTGCTGGTATACCTCCTGCTGTCACGTACAGGGCCCCTTGGCATGTGGGGCTGGCTATTTACAGTGAAGGGGATGATTGTGGCTCAAACATTGCTCACAACCCCCTTAATTGCCGCCCTTAGTCGCCAGATACTGGAGGACTCTTGGAAAATACATCGCGATTCCTTTCTGAGCCTCAAATTGCCACCCCTCCCCCGCTTTAAATGGCTGATATGGGATTCCCGCTTCTCGCTGACTATTGCCGTGCTTGCCGGTCTAGCTAGAGCCATATCCGAGGTTGGAGCAGTCATGATTGTTGGTGGCAATATTGATCATTCCACCAGAACGATGACAACTGCGATAGCGCTAGAGACCAGCAAAGGCGATCTACCTTTAGCCCTCGCCCTTGGCATAGTCTTGCTCACCATTGTTCTTATGGCCAATTTATTTACCTTTGCAGTTCGCCAAATTGCGGAGCACCGCTATGGTTAATGCAATGGAAACTTTTGAAAAGTTCATTGAGCTCAAAGACATCATCGTCAAAAGTAATGGCAGAACTATTCTAAGCATCCCGCACGCCCTTATTCCAGCAGACAGAATTACTGCCTGTATTGGCCCCAATGGCGCTGGCAAAACTACTCTTCTTAAGCTTCTAGATGGGCTCGTTAAGCCAGATAGCGGAACAGTGAGTTACTCGTTTAAAACAAAAACGGCTTTGGTTTTACATCACACGCCGATGATCAAAGCCTCAGCTAAAACCAATATTGCAATGGTTTGTGACGCGGATGGATCCATTGAAAATGCTGATGTAGACCGCGTAATTGAGCAAGTAGGTTTAAACGAGCTAGCTAACAGCCCAGCGCATAAATTATCTGCAGGCGAAAGACAAAAGGTTTGTCTTGGAAGAGCCATTCTTCAAAAACCCAATTTGGTTTTACTAGATGAGCCTACCGCCAATCTCGACCCCAAGACTACCGAACAGGTTGAAGAACTGATTCGTCAATTTGATCGTCAGGGAGTAGATGTGATTTTTTCATCTCACCAGCTTGCCCAGGTACAAAGACTAGCTGAGCATATTATTTTTATTGATCAAGGTGAGATAAAAGAAAAGGGACCCGTAGGCCCCTTCTTTAATAATCCCCAAACACCAGCAGCTAAGCGCTACTTACAACAAGAGTTGATCGCCGATTAATTACTTGGCAGCGGGTGCCGATGCAACAGGAGGTACAAACGGCGGAGGGGCAACACAGGCAGTCGGCGCAGGAGTTCCAGAGACTCTAAAACGATCAGCAACTCTATTCATGGATTGACACAATTGGTACGCACCCACCTTATCGCCATAAGCGGCTTTAGCTTTAGCCAAATTAGCAGCCTCTTGTGCCTCTGGGCTCAATGGTGGCAACGTCGCCATTACCGAGGAGGCAGCAAATACGCAAAACGTAAGAGCAATGATTCTTTTCATGGCCTTATCCTTATTTATTCAGTTTGTCATACCAGAGCTCATGGTGCTCTTTAGCCCAAGTAGCATCTACATAGCCGGTCTTCATGCCATCGATTGAGCCTTGCATGCCAATAGTACCGATATAAATGTGGCCCATCGCCATAGTAGTCATCAAGATTGCAGCACTACTATGAATGATGTTGGCGATTTGCATCGTGCCACGCAGGTACTCTATCTGCATAAACGGCACGATCATGTCGAGCACAAATCCTGAGGCAGAAATTACTAAGCCTAAGAAAGTCATACCAAACCAGAACCAAAATTTCTCACCCATATTGAAGAAGCCAGCAGGCACATGCTTGCCGCTAAACATTCCACCGAAAGTTAACAACCAATTGAGATCGCCTTTTTCTGGAATATTCTTGCCGGCAAAGAGCAAAAAGAAAATCACAATGCTAAGAGTAAATAATGGGCCGGAAAAATTATGAATATTCTTGCAAACAAACAAGAAGGATCCATATGCGACACCGCCCATCAATGGCATTGCAAAATATTTGCCATACAAAATCATCAAACCAGTAAACGCTAAGGCCAGGAAGCTAAAAGCCATCACCCAGTGAGTGATACGGTCAAATGCGCTAAAACGCTTCACTTTAATGCCCGACAATGGCTCATGCAGTTTGATTGAGCCTTTGAGGGTGTAGACAGCAATAATTCCAAAGAAAGCAATCGCCAATAACCAGCCTCCATAAACGGTAATGATGCCGTTACGAATCACGCGCCATTCTTGACCGGCACGCTGGATCAAAACACCTGCTTGCTTATCAGGAATGCTGACGTAATTTTGTGGATCGCTGTTTGGCGCCATGAAAATGGATGGATTTGCTGGCTGAGCCTGCGCTTGAGTGCCATTGGCCAAAGCGTTTGGATTTGCCGGCACAGATGCAGGAGGCACGTCTACTCCACTAGGGGAAGGCAAAGGCGCCATCGGTGCACGCTCAGCCAAGCTCATACCACTCGCAAGAGTCAGTGACAAACCTGCAGCCACTACCAAAGTGCGTAGAACTTTAGAAAATGATCGTTTCATACACATGTCCTTAAACGTTTTCGTTTTATTTATTGTTATTGAGTTGATCACTTAACGCGACTGTATTCGTTTTGATTCTGATTGCGCTTATCAATCGACTCGGTCCAACTGGCCTGGTTGCCTGGCGTCCAATTCTTAGTCATAAATCCATTATTGGCGCCCATATAAGGAGCAACATCTGGACGCTTAGCAGCTTTAGCAGCAATTTCTGGAGGCTCAGAGCAAGCCCCCAACAAAGCTGCTGCTGCAAAACACAAACCGAGAGTTTTGAAATTTACTTTCATTATTGAGCTCCTGGAATTTTTGCAGCAGGCGTTGGTGTAGGTGCTGGCGCATCCGGTCCACCGTAAGCAGTATTCCAACCAAAGGCTTTGGATCCTGGGTACTTGCCATTCTTCTCACGGGTAGCAACGCGATTATTAAAGATGCCACTAATGACATCACTATCGCCGCCAATCAATGCCTTGGTAGAGCACATTTCAGCGCAAAGTGGTAACTTGCCTTCTGCCAAACGATTGCGGCCATACTTTTCAAACTCTGCAACGCTGCCGTTTTCTTCTGGGCCGCCACTACAGAATGTGCACTTATCCATTTTGCTGCGGGAGCCGAAGGCACCCTTGCTGAGGAACTGTGGTGCGCCAAATGGACAGGCAAAAGAGCAGTAACCGCAACCGATACAGATATCTTTATCGTGCAGCACAACACCCTCATCCGTGCGGTAGAAACAATCTACTGGGCATACGGCCATACAAGGAGCATCGCTACAGTGCATGCAAGCAACTGAAACTGATTTTTCTTGACCAATGATGCCGTCATTCACCGTTACAACGCGACGACGATTAACACCCCAAGGTACTTCGTTTTCATTCTTACAGGCTGTGACACAACCGTTGCACTCAATGCATCGCTCCGTGTCGCAAATAAATTTCATTCTTGCCATTGTGTTCTCCTGACCTTATTTTTTGACTTAGGCAAATTTCTCGATTTGACACATTGTGGTTTTCGTTTCTTGCATCATCGTCACCATGTCATAACCATAAGTAGTTGCAGTATTAACCGCTTCACCCTGAACTATCGGCGCAGCACCCTCTGGGTAGTACTTGCGAATATTTTCGCCCTGCCACCAGCCAGCAAAGTGGAATGGTACAAACGCGGTTCCTTGGTCAACACGCTCAGTCACTAATGCGCGTACTTTGATCTTGGCACCTGTTGGTGATTTCACCCAAACATAATCCCAGTTCTCAATGCCACGATCTGCTGCAGCCTTAGGATTAATCTCCACAAAGTTTTCTTGTTGGAGTTCTGCTAACCATGGGTTGGAACGAGTCTCATCACCACCACCCTCGTACTCAACCAAACGACCTGAAGTCAGAATGATTGGGAACTTCTCATATAACTTCTGATTCAAGTTTTGATCTTGAACAGTTTTATAGAGGGTTGGCAAGCGCCAGAAGTTTTTCTTATCGGCAGCTGTTGGGTACTTGCGCATCATTGGAGCGTTTGTACTGTAGAGCGCTTCACGGTGAATTGGAACTGGGTCTGGGAAGTTCCAAACCACCGCACGCGCCTTGGCGTTACCAAACGGATGACAGCCATTCTTCATTACCACGCGCTGAATACCGCCAGATAAGTCAGTCTTCCAGTTTTTACCTTCAGCGAGTTTTTTCTCGTCTTCAGTTAACTGATCCCACCAACCTAATTTCTTCATAAACACGTGATCAAACTCTGGGTAGCCGGTAGTAATTGCAGCACCCTTAGAGTGGGATCCATCGGCAGCAAGCAAGCTGACGCCATCACGCTCAACACCGAAGTTAGCGCGGAAGTTACCACCGCCCTCCATCACGCTCTTACTTGTGTCATACAGATTTGGTGAGCCAGGATGCTTAATAGCTGCTGTACCGTAGCAAGGCCAAGGCAAGCCATAGTAGTCGCCAGTAGTGTCATAGCCAGTAACTGGATCAACAGCACCACGAGACTTCAAGGTCTTCGGATCAAAGGTTGCCACCATTCTCATGTGAGCCTTGAGGCGCTCAGGAGTTTGACCTGTGTATCCAATGGTCCAGCAAGAGCGATTAATCTCGCGCAGGATGTCTTCAATTTGCGGCTCTTTCCATTGCTTACCGGCAAATTTGGAACTAAGCATTTTGTAATTCTTAGACAACTCTTCTCCGAAGCCTAAGCGATCAGCAAAAGCCTGCATGATCACGTGGTCAGGAACAGATTCAAACAATGGATCAATTACTTTCTCACGCCACTGTAATGAACGATTGGAAGCTGTCGCTGAACCGCAAGTTTCAAACTGCGTTGCTGCAGGCAATAAGTACACATTGCGATTCTTATTAACCGCTTGTCCTTCTGCAGCAGGCATTGCTGCCATTGCAGCAGTAGCACTTGGATATGGATCAACCACTACCAAGAGATCCAACTTATCCATCGCACGCTTCATGTCGAGGCCACGCGTTTGTGAGTTAGGTGCATGACCCCAGAAGAACAAGCCTTTTACGTTAGTCTGCTGGTCGATCATGTCATTCTTCTCGAGAACAGCATCAACCCAACGAGACACAGTAGTGCCGGATTTCTCCATCATGTCAGGCGCATAACGACCTTTAATCCACTCATAGTCAACACCCCAAACTGTTGAGAAGTGCTTCCATGAGCCAGCAGCCAAACCATAGTAACCCGGCAATGAATCTGGGTTAGGGCCAACGTCAGTTGCACCCTGAACGTTATCGTGACCGCGGAAAATATTAGTACCACCACCAGACTTACCTATGTTACCTAAAGCCAATTGCAAAATACAAGAGGCGCGCACAATCGCATTACCGATAGTGTGCTGGGTTTGACCCATACACCAAACAACGGTACTAGGACGATTCATTGCCATAGTTTTAGCAGCTTGGTAAACCTGAGCCTCAGGCACACCACAAGCCTCCTCAACTGCAGCAGGCGCCCACTTCTCCATCACTTCTTTACGAATCTCTTCCATGCCATAAACACGGTCGTTGATGTACTTCTTATCTTCCCAGCCATTTTTAAAGATGTGATACAGCATACCGAATAAGAAAGGAATATCAGTACCAGAACGAATGCGGATGTACTGGTCTGACTTAGCAGCAGTACGGGTGTAACGTGGATCTACAACGATCACTTTGCAACCGTTTTCTTTTGCGTGCAATAACATCAACATCGAAACTGGGTGCGCTTCAGCCGCATTTGAACCAATGTACAAAGCAGCCTTGGCATTCATCATGTCGTTGTAGCTATTGGTCATCGCACCATAGCCCCAGGTGTTTGCAACACCCGCTACTGTTGTGGAGTGACAAATACGAGCTTGATGGTCTGTATTGTTTGTGCCAAAGAAAGAGACCCACTTACGGAGTAAGTAGGACTGTTCATTATTGTGTTTGGAGGAGCCGATGAAGAACATTGCATCCGGAGAATATTTCTGGCGAATATCCTTCATCTGAGCGGTAATTTCAGTTAAGGCTTGATCCCAAGAAATGCGTTGGTACTTTCCATCAACCAACTTCATTGGGTAACGCAAACGGTAATCACCATGTCCGTGCTCACGCAAGGCAGCGCCTTTAGCACAGTGAGCACCCATATTAATTGGGGAATCAAATACTGGGTTTTGACGGACCCATACGCCATTCTCAACGGTGGCATCTACTGCGCAGCCCACAGAACAGTGGGTACAAATAGATCTCTTAACCTCAATCTTTCCCTTGCCATCTAGCATTGCCTTGCTTTGCTCAGCAGATGCTTTTTGAACAAAACTTAATTGACTAGCAGCGATACCAGCGCCAACCCCTACGCCCGACCGCTTGAGGAATGTGCGGCGATCCATCGTTGGAACAGCAGCTTTTAAGCCGCGTGACAGACTACCGATCAGGCGCGATGTGGAACGACTGCTTTGTGGGGTATTGGATTTACGAGTCAGACTCATATGATGTCCCTGAGAAAGTTTTTTTATTTATTTAGAAACAGTGAAAGCGATAGTGAAGCGAAGATGGTTAAATCAAAGTAGATTCGTAGTACTTGCGCATGTGAGCAGTCATCGTTTGACCAACATCTTGCACCGCTTTAGCGCCAGTAATTTCTTGGATAACTGCTTTGCCAACTGGAGTTTGGCTCACTACAGCGACAGCTCCAACTGCAGCGCTTGCACCAATAAAGAACTTACGGCGCGACGGCTTGTTTTCTTCGCTTAAAGCAACCTTGGATTTAGTGGTCATTGCATGCTCCTATCGGATTATTCTTGATTTGCATCAAGTGTAATAGGAAATCGCATTTTTGACATATTGGTGTAACCATTAGTTATTAAGGCAATATTTATATTGCGATGCAACATCAAATCATGTCAAAGCCTTGCCCCTCGATTGCTAGAAATTCCCTGGTTAGGGCTGCGATTGGGTGATACAAATGCATCTCCGGAATACTCTCTATGGCATCGCAAAATTCGTCATACCAGGGACGAATATGCTCATTGAAAAAAACCCTTTGATTTGTAAGGTTTGAGATCTCCACGTCATCCCCCGCGATGAGATAACGCATGACCTCACTGAGGGCTGAGATGTGGTCTTCAGTTTCAGTCACCTCTTCTGCGGCCTCAAGCCCAAAACCCTCTAAAGCCTTGCGAATATTCACTAAGGGCTTTTCATTTAGATGGCCCGCCATGTAAAAGGAGCCATTCAAAACGACATTCGGCTTACCAACGCTGATGAAATTCAAATCAAACTCATCATGCCAAGCTTTAGCGGGATTATTTTTAGCGACCTCCACTACGTCCATCCAAACCTTAGCCAAGGGTGCCTCATCGGCAGCATCTTGTTGATCGGCGGTAGCGGCAATTTGATCTAAAAGCTCTTGATCGGGC
Organism: Polynucleobacter sp. MWH-Adler-W8; assembly: GCF_001889925.1. Classification (NCBI taxonomy): domain Bacteria; kingdom Pseudomonadati; phylum Pseudomonadota; class Betaproteobacteria; order Burkholderiales; family Burkholderiaceae; genus Polynucleobacter; species Polynucleobacter sp. MWH-Adler-W8. The sequence goes on from NZ_LZFI01000004.1 coordinate 64,216, forward strand.
GGCATCTGAAAAAAGCGGGCGATCAAGCCATATAAATCGGCCCTAGCCAAATCCTCAGGCAAGCCTACATCGCCTACTTCGGCGGATAGATTCTCTTTTGCTGCTTCTTTCGCAATTTCGCTCATGTTTCTTTTTTCACCATATCTACCACTCGACAATCACTACACATCTTCAATCGATCCATTGCAGCTCCAGCAAAAGCACCATGCGCACCAAGCTTGCTGAGCATCAAATCAACCATCTTAAGTGTTCCAAAAGGCTTGCCGCAGCTGATGCAATGGAATGCCTGGGTTTCATTCAGGGTAGTCCGTTGCTTGCGCTGCTCAACTGTTTGCAAACGAGGTGCAAGAGTTAAAGCCTTCTCGGGACAGGTTTGCACGCAGATGCCGCACTGAACACACTGCTTCTCAATAAAAGAAAGAATGGGTTCATCGGGATTATCTAAAAGCGCGCCTTCAGGGCAGCCACTCACACAAGACATGCACAAGGTGCAAGCATCTTTATTCATTGTCAGGCCCCCTAACAAGGAAGACTTTGGAAGTGCAGCGCCCATCTCTGGCAACGGAGTCTTCGCATGTTTTTGCAAATGCTCTAAGACTGCCTCAAGCGTTTCGCGTTTCTGATTCGATAAGCCAATACTTGCAGGAGTGCAGATCGGACTGAGTGCTCCTCGCTGACGTAATACGCCCATTGCTTTAGACACCGTCGCCATATCTTCAGCAGAACTAGCCAAGATCAGATGAATGCGATCGTCAAAGCCAAACGCATTCAGAATGCTATTTGCTAAAACTACCTGCTCTTCAAGTACTGCACAATAGGCAGGATCCTCGTCTCCACTTAACAACAAAGTCACTTCCGCAAAACCATACGTCAGTGCGCCCAGCCATAAGTCCAAACCAGTAGAGGCAATATGCTCAATGCCATAAGGAATCACAAATGCAGGGAGGCCTTCGTATTGCTTTGGCATAACATGCGCTGATCTGCCCAAGCCATCAATCATTTGCGTACCCGCTTTTAGGGTATGTAAAAGCAAGCTGGGGGCCATCGCTTGATTAATCTTTTTAGCTTCGGCGGTAAAGACGCTCGCTACCGTTTTGAGTTCTTTGCCCTGATGAGCAACGCTTGGGTAGTTGTAACGCATTGCCCCGGAAGGGCATGCAGTTACACAAGCTCCGCAACCCATACAAAGATTTGGATTGACCTCTACAGAACCTTGGCCATTTTTAAAGATTGAACCAATAGCGCCTGTTGAACAAACATCAATACAAGCGCTGCAACCTACTTTGCCATTACGGCCATGAGCACAAATTTTTTCGTTATAGGCAAAATATTTAGGCTTTTCAAACTCCCCCACCATCTCGGAGAGTTGATTAACTGCCAGCGCCTGCTCAAGGGGATCAACACCGGGAGCGAAGTACCCCTGCGGCGTTTGACTCATGCGCATCTTGGGATCTACACGTAGGTCCAAAATTAAATCGAATTCTGAATTACGTTCACGCTCTTTGCGATCAAAAGAAATGGCGCCAATGCTGGCACATGCAGTAACGCAGTCACGATGGGATTTACATTTACCTAAATCAATCTGGAAGGAAAGATCAATGGCACTTTCAGGACACGCTTCAACACAGGCCCCACAGCGAGTACACATCTCTGGGTCAATCGGATTTTGCAAATCCCAATTTACTGAAAAGTTTCCTAGGTAACCATCCAACTTGGTTACTGCGCCAGTAAAGATTGGGTAGCTACGGGTCAGCGGCAAGTCACCGGGCTGCGTGCATAAGACAGAAACATCTAATGATGGGCTTAATTTTTCAGCCCAAGGAATGGCTTGTGACCCAGCGCCGATAATTAATAATCTTCCCTGGCTTTCATAATTCACAACAGGAACAGGTTCAGCCTCAGGCATGTCAGCTAAAGCTAACAACGCAGCAATTTTAGGTCCGGATGTTTTAGCCTCTTGAGTCCAACCAGCTACTTCACGTATATTGACAAAACGCAGTGGCGCAACTAATGGCTTTTCAGCTTGGTCAGCGAGCTCACTAAAAAGTGCACCCTCTTGTGTACACGCTATCACCAGAGAATCAGAACCATCTAGCGCTTTTAAAAAAGAGCCGACCTCCTGCCTGCACAAGGATTGATGAATCGGAACCCCGATAGCTTTTGCATCCAAAGGCATGGTGCCATTACAGTTGCAGACTAATTTTTGACTCATGCGCTATCTTCTTAGGTTTTTTTCTGTTCAGACTCTATTGATACCTTATTGGGCACTTCTTCCAACTGATCTGTAGGTTTTTGTTGTGTGGATGTTAAATCAGTTTGCTGTTCGGCTGCCAATGTGCGGCCCTCAAGACGCGGGTCAGGTGCTAGGTTTACGCTTTGCTGGGATTCTGGACCAAGCTCTTCGCTCGATTTGCGGAAAAGGTTGAGCATATCGCTCTGCACCATTCTCTCCAGCATTCCAGGTGGCAGTGGATCCGGCTTACTGTAGTCATCAATATAAATATCTAATCCATCCATGATGTTGAAATGGGGATCGGTAAACATTTTCTTTAGAGCAGCCTGCTGAACAGCGGGATCTACATCCGGCTTCATAAAAGCAGAAAAGTCTGGATCGAAACGATCGATCTTGACTACATCCTCTAGGGTAGCTGGCGGAGGTGCAGCCTCTTGAGCGCCCTCAACGAGTTGAGCCTGATCAGCCTCTTTAGGAACCTCTACTTTTTTTTCTGGCGAGACATCTTCTTTACCCGCTTTACGCTTAGACCAACGTCCCAGAAATCCATCAGCCATTATTCCTCCATAGGGCGTTGCGCGCCCTTGAATGAAGCTGGCTTATGGCGTTTTTTGGGTTCCGGCCGATAGTTGTCATTGACATACTCTTGCAACCACGATGCATGCTGCTCACTCAGCGGTATCGTATCAACCGACTCACCACCATCGAGTAAGCGAGCGGCTTCGTTATAACTGACACAAATGCGATGGGGTACTGCAAAGGAATCTTCAGATTTTGCCAAGGAAAGCGATTGCTCGTCGATATAACGCTCAATATCTTCTTCCAAGCGCCACATGACAAACCATGCGGGCGTAGTAGCAGAAACATTGAGATAGTAGCCCTCAGCCTCATCCGGAAAGAGATCAAGTTCATAGCCTGTGAATAGCCAGGATTCACCATCAGCATCGCGCCCAAGAAACTGACCCACAATGGATTTACTTTGTTGACTATTAAATTGCCCAAAATCAGGCAATACTTCCTGAGGCACCCAGCGGAACGAGACCCATGGGTTATCAATATTCTGTTTACGCATTAGCACTGCAAAGCGCATAAATGTTCAGAGCCTCAGGTGTTTTGAACCACAATGTTCGGAAATTTACTGCTCATGTCTTTAGATAGAGTAGCAACACGAATGGCTACCTGTCTAGCAATACCTTTATAGATAGCACTAATAGCGCCATCTGGATCAGCCACTACTGTTGGGCGCCCAGCATCAGCCTGCTCACGAATCGAAAGATTCAAGGGCAAGGAGCCCAAGAAATCTACAGCGTACTCTTTACACATTTTTTCACCGCCGCCAGTACCGAATACGTGCTCTTCGTGTCCACATTGAGTGCAAACGTAAGTGCTCATATTTTCAATAATGCCAATGATGGGTACACCCACCTTCTCAAACATCTTGAGGCCTTTACGAGCATCTAGCAAAGCAATATCTTGAGGCGTGGTAACAATGACTGATCCTGTAACGGGAACCTTTTGCGCCAAAGTCAATTGAATATCTCCCGTACCAGGCGGCATATCTACGATCAGGTAGTCAAGATCACGCCAACGGGTTTGGCGAAGCAACTGCTCAAGGGCTGAAGTCACCATCGGTCCACGCCACACCATGGGTGCATCGTCATCAATCAAGAAACCGATCGAACTTGCCTGCAAACCATAGGCTTCCATTGGCTCAATCGTATTTTCTTCAATAGAGTCTGGCCTACCGGTAATACCCAACATCATTGGCTGACTTGGGCCATAAATATCCGCATCCAAAATACCGACCTGCGCACCCTCCGCAGCAAGAGCTAGGGCGAGATTCACGGCTGTTGTGGACTTCCCTACTCCACCCTTACCGCTAGCCACTGCAATAATATTTTTTACGCCGGGCAATAACTTCACTCCACGCTGCACTGCATGCGCAACGATTTGACTAGAGATATTGACGCTCACATTTTTGACGCCTGATAATTCACGCAAGGCATTGATTACCGATTTACGAATCGAGTCGAACTGGCTTTTAGCGGGATATCCCAGCACAATATCTAAAGAAATATCGCCGCCCTCTACGCGGAGATTTTTAATATTCCTTGCCGTAACAAAATCAATTTTCGTATTGGGATCAACTAAGTTTTTTAGCGCTGCTTGTATCAACTCTGGTGTAACCGACACTACATTCTCCTAATATGGATAAATCTAGAATGGACTTCTAGGTTTTTTAGTATTTTCTTAATTAGCGCTAGCTTACTCGTAGCCGCCAATATTTGCTGAAAGCGCCCTTGAGCACCTTCCGTCTATCGCATTAGAAAATCAGCAAACTCAGGTAATAGACTGCCATCGACATCAAAGCCGTGGCTGGGATGGTGAAGATCCAGGCCCAAACGATGTTTCCAGCGACACCCCAGCGGACCGCGCTGGCTCTCTGAGTTGAACCAACGCCGACAATAGCCCCAGTAATTGTGTGGGTAGTCGAAACAGGAACACCCAAGGCTGTTGCCGCAAACAAAGTAATGGCGCCACCAGTTTCAGCACAGAAGCCTCCTACTGGTTTGAGTTTTGTCAGCTTTTGACCCATGGTTTTAACAATCCGCCAACCACCAAACATTGTGCCCATCGCAATAGCGATATAGCAGCAAACAATTGTCCATATTGGCGGCATACTTGCGCTGGCATCTGTATAGCCAGTAATGATGAGTAACAGCCAAATAATGCCAATCGTTTTTTGTGAGTCATTACCGCCGTGTCCAAGGCTATATGCGCCAGCAGAAACCAATTGCAGACGGCGGAACCAGCGATCGGTTTTAGAGAGTGTGACATTTCGGCAAACCCATGACACCAGCAACATCATCAAGGAGCCTAAAAGAAATCCAACCAATGGGGAGATGAAGATAAAAGCAACGGTTTTGATAATACCTGCCCAAACTAAGCCGGCAAGTCCCGCCTTAGGCAGCGCCGCTCCTAGCAACCCACCAATCAAAGCATGAGAAGAGCTTGATGGAATGCCATAGAACCAAGTCACCAAGTTCCAGATGATGGCGCCAACCAATGCGCCAAAGATCACGTGGAGATCCACCGCGGCAGGAAGCACAATTCCCTTGCCCACAGTAGCAGCAACACTTAAATGGAAAATGAATATTGCAAGAAAGTTAAAGAAGGCAGCGAACACCACTGCCTGTTGCGGCTTTAAAACGCCAGTAGAAACCACCGTCGCAATAGAGTTAGCAGCATCATGAAAGCCGTTCATGAAATCAAATGCAAGAGCTAGCACTACTAATAGCGCTACAACCCAAAAGGCTACTTCTGTCGCTGGCAACTTAATTCGCCTTAAGAGTTTTCAAGAACAATGCCTTCAACCAAGTTGGCAACGTCTTCACATTTATCGGTAACTTCCTCGAGCAACTCATAAATACGCTGGCACTTAATCAGCTCACGCACCTCGATGTCTTCACGGAACAACCTAGTAATAGCAGTAGATAGTAGGCGATCAGCCCCAGACTCCAGGTGATCAATTTCATCACAAGTCTTTAACGCTGCTTTAGCTACTTCTGGATCAGAAATGTCTTTTAATGTAGCAACAGCATTCTTCATGCTGATGCAGCACTGATTGCAAAGCTCCGCCATTTGCAACATCTCTGGCGTCATTTGCTTCACGTCATACAAGTGCATTGCTTCAGTGCCGTTTTGCAATAAATCAGCTACGTCATCCATCGTATTGATGAGTGAAAAAATTTGGTCGCGGTCTATAGGTGTGATGAAGGTCTTATGCAAACGACGATGCACCTCTTTCACAACATCATCACAAGCATGCTCAGCTTTATCTACCTCTTGGGTGTACTTAGCGCGCAAGGTTTCATCACTGTAATACTCAACGAACTTCAAAAAAGATTCGGAGGCGGAAACGATATTGCTAGCGTGCTCATTAAATAGCTCGAAGAAATTACCATCGTGAGGCATTAACTTACTGAAGAACATAAATCACGATCCTTTAGGAACAAAAACTACGGGTTTTGTTATGTTTGCCGACATTCTAAACAATTACTATTGAATGACTGGAAAGCCGGCATCTGTGATGAGCTGACTCGCCTGCGCAGCAGATAGAGTAGTTTCAAGAGTGACGGTCTGACCTGCCAAATCCGCCTGAACTTTAGCCTGAGGGTCCTGAGCCTGCACTGCCCGAGTGACGGCATTAATGCAGCCCCCACAGGTCATTCCGGAAACTTTTAAACTCAACATATAGGGCCTTTTGCTGTGAAAATAGCTTGTATAGAGTAGATTATCTTTTATATGGATCCCCAAAAAGACACTAATTCAGAGCTATTTACTCTAGATATCGGCGGGATGACCTGCGCCTCTTGTGTTGGCAGGGTTGAAAAGGCTCTAGACAAGATTCCCGGCGTGGAAGCGGCCAGCGTGAATTTGGCAACTGAACAAGCCAAAATTCGCGTAAACGCTGATTCCGGGGTCAAAATCGATGACATCATCGCTTTAGTACAAAAAACAGGTTATTCAGCCAAAATCAGTGCGCCCCACGGCATTCCTGAGTTAGCCCCCTCTAAATTGTTCTGGGGGACTGATGGTCTGGGTCGCGTCATTCTAGGCTTTAGCCTTTCAGCTCCACTCTTTCTACCCATGTTCCTCATGCCTTTTGGCATTCATTGGTCACTGTCACCGACATGGCAACTATTACTTGCAACTCCAGTGCAATTCTTTTTAGGATGGCGCTTTTATAAAGCAGGCTTCAAATCTCTGATGTCGGGTGTTGGCAATATGGATTTATTAGTCGCGCTCGGCACAAGTGCAGCCTACGGATTAAGTGTGTATCAAATGATTGCATCACCCCATGCAAGTCATGGACTCTATTTTGAAGGATCGGCTGTCATTATATGCATGGTCATGCTTGGTAAATGGCTGGAAGCAAGAGCCAAGCAACAAACTAGTGAAGCAATACGCGCCTTGCAAAAGCTATGGCCTGAGCATGCCAAAGTCATCGAGCGAAATATTGTTATCAGCGAGAACTCTGCATTAGACCAATTTCGAGATCTTCCTCTAGATCAGGTATTCCCTAAAGATCGCGTCTTAGTGTTGCCAGGTGAACGTATACCGGTGGATGGAATCATCTTACTTGGCAACAGCCATGTTGATGAATCCCTCCTCACTGGAGAAAGCGACCCCGTCAAAAAACATCTTGGTGAAAAGGTCATTGGCGGCTCACTCAATGGGGAAGGCCTGTTAGTGATCGAGGCCCAGGCGGTAGGCGTTGAGAGCGTTCTCTCAAAAATTATTTCTTTAGTAGAGGATGCGCAAACCCAAAAAGCACCTATACAAAAATTAGTCGATCAAGTAAGTGCAATTTTTGTTCCTAGCGTTATTGGGATTGCAATCATTACTGGATTAGCGAACTGGTTTTATTTGGACTCTGCATCTGTCGCCATATTGCGCGCAGTCTCAGTTCTCGTTATTGCATGTCCATGTGCCCTGGGTCTTGCAACACCTGCAGCCATCATGGCAGGGACTGGCGTGGCAGCACGTTTTGGAATCCTCATCAAAGATCCACAGGTATTAGAGTTAGCGCATCGCTTAAACATAGTGGCCTTCGATAAAACAGGCACCCTCACTATTGGCAAACCAAGACTGCTAGAGATTATTCCTTTTGGTGATTCATATGCGGTTGATGACATTCTCGCGAGTGCAGCAGGTTTACAGCTTGGTAGTGAGCACCCTCTTGCAAAAGCACTGTTAGATGCCGCTAAACAAAGGGGCTTAAATCCCATCACGCCAACAGACAGCAAAGCCCTGCCCGGCATTGGTATCAGCGGCAGGCCAAGCGCTGGCGTTTTTCTGGGCCTTAGTCTGAACCTACAAAGCATTGCATCGTTAGAAGGCAATCCACACTACTCCGCAATACTTGCAAAGGCACAAGCCTGTTTTGATGCCGGTCAAACCATCTCCGCATTAATGAATCAAGAAAATCCTTCCTCACCCATTGCGATCATTGCCTTTGGAGATGAACTCAAAGATAACGCTCAAGAGGCGGTTACTTCACTACATAAGTTGCATATTCGCGCAGTAATGCTTTCTGGTGACAATCTAGCTGCAGCCAATCGTGTTGCCAAAACGATTGGCATTCAAGAAGTGTTTGCAAAAATTATGCCAAGCAATAAAGCAGAAATTATTCGCCAACTCCAATCGAAAGATGGTGAACGTCAATTTGTTGCAATGGTAGGAGATGGCGTGAATGATGCCCCTGCTTTGGCAACTGCAGATGTGGGTATGGCAATGTCTACGGGCACTGATGTGGCCATGCAAGCTGCCGGGATTACCTTAATGCGAGGTGATCCCACTCTGGTTGCGAATGCTATCGATATCTCCAGGCGGACCTGGAAAAAGATTCAGCAAAATTTATTCTGGGCTTTTATCTTTAATGCTACCGGGATTCCATTGGCAGCGCTCGGTTATCTGTCACCCATGCTAGCTGGCAGTGCCATGGCCTTATCGAGCTTCTGTGTTCTTAGCAACGCCTTACTACTCAAGCGCTGGCGTCCTGCGCATTAACAAATAAGAAGCATTGCTTACTTGCATATTGTCACTTATTTGGAAGTAATTTATTTTTGATTCTTGCGAATAAGTTCAATATCACCATAATACGCACGCGCTTCTGATTTGGTATTGTCTGTATCGGTGAGTAAGGCGATACCAATGACCTGACCAGGGCTCTCACCGTAGGCACGCTTATAGTCGGCCGCTAAATCACGCTGATGCTTATGCCACTGATCCAAACCATCCCAACCAGAATCCACCACAATCATTTTGATGCGAGAGGTATGCGCATTTGGAATGATGGCATCCACAGGGGACTTTCCGGACCAGATGTACATCAGTGTGGCATACGGCATTTCTTGGCCACTAATCAGATTGGCCATTTCAAAAGTCATTTTTTCTTTTAAGGGTAACTTTGACTTATTGCCATCGAATGCAACCAAGATACGTAGCGGAGCATCATCTGCGTAAGCATCCGCATTATCAGCATTCGCAATTGGGTTGATGGCTTTCCATTCCCACTGCAGCCATAAATTATTTGCCTTACGGGGGCGTAACTTCACAGCCAATCCGGAGGCAGATGTTTTGGAATTTGCGCTCAAGACTGTTCTGCCTTGATAGTTTTCCAGGCGATATACCGTATTCTTTTTAAAGGGTGCTATGCGGTAAAAGTTCCAACCATTGGGCATGCCAGCACGCGCAGTTTCAGCAGAGAATTTGGGTAGCTCTTCTTGCGCCGGCAATTGATCCACATTAAATGCCTGTCCTGCCTCGTTTTGCACAGATTCTCCGCCCAGCCCAGCACAGCTAGTCAAAAATACGACTGCACCAAGGATTAAAAGTGAAAGGACTTGCTTGAGCATGTCTTAATTGTCCCAAAGAATGGTCTTTGTGAGACTAAAATTATCGAATGCGCCAACAATCACCTTCCAGCTGGGCTGCAATCTGCGTCCTTATTGCCGCGGTAGTGCACCTGGCTCTGGGCTTTTCAATAGAGTTTTCAGTTGATGAGGCCCACTATGCGCTATATGCCCAACATTTAGCCTGGAGTTATTTTGATCACCCACCGTTGGTGGGTTGGATTCAGTGGCCCTTAGTGACGCTCACCTCTTCAGAAGGCATTATTCGTCTCATTCCAGAGTTGTTGTGGATTCTCTCTTGTTACTTAGTTTATGAAGTTACGGTTGAGGTGCATCACTTTATTCGTGGGCGCAACGCTGGCTATCTCACCAGTGCACTGCCATCAACAAACTTATGTGGACTAATGGCAGTCTTGACAGTTATCGCTGCACCCATGTTGCACATTCTGGCGATCGGTTTACTACCGGATACTTTACTTGCGCCATTAAGTCTTGGTCTGATGTGGATGGCTTTACGGTGGTTAAGTAAAGACCAATTTAGCATTGGCGATTGGATTATTACTGGCGTTTTGTTAGGCCTAGCTGGCTTAAGTAAATACACGGCCGCTTTTACTGCGCTTGCGTTGCTGTTGGTATTTTTGAGTACGCCAAGAAAACCATGGATCACCAAAGTAGGTTTTTGGATTGCCACACTAAGCGCTCTACTCCTGATCACCCCCGTCGTGTATTGGAATTGGGCTAACGATTGGATTTCATTCAAATATCAACTTGCCCATGGTGGCGGTGGAGAATGGCTCTGGCGCAGGCTAGGCGCTTATATCGGCATTCAAATACTAGTCTTTGGTCCTCTTTTCATCTTGGGATCTGTTGTGTTTTTAAAAGACTGCATGCACGCTACAAAACTGTCATTGCTTGCGCTCTTCGGATTCTTTTTGATTCCATTTGCAATTTTTGTCAGCCTCTCTGGCGGAGGTGGACTTCCTCACTGGACTTCGCCTGCTTGGTTCTGTCTCGCACCATTTGCCGGAATTGGCTTAGCAAAAGTTTGGGCTACACAACATCGTTACTGGATTCGTATTTTATTTTTTGTTCAAATTGCTTTATGTTGCATCGGCTTTGGATACGTATTGTCAGGCGGTATTAGTTCGGCCTCAGTCAAGTCCAATCCAATTGCGGATTTGTATGGCTGGAAAGTGGCGGGTCAAAAGGCAGCAGGCCTTGCTAAGGCCACTAAAGCCGATGGCATTGCTGTTCAAAACTGGACCTTAGGAAGTCGAGCTGCTTGGTATGCTTCACCTATACCAGTTTATGTTTTAGACCAGAGACAGGATCAGTTTGATCTCTGGTTTGGGGATGTGCCAAAGGGGGCAAATGTACTTCTGATTAGCTGGTCTGGCATGCCATACCCTATACCGGTGGGTAAGAAAGCAGCCTTTCAAGCCTGCGAGCCCTTGGATAGCCTAGAAATCGTCCGATTTGGTCAAGTTCTATCTAAATTTGACTTTAGCCTCTGCAGTCATTGGCAAGGCCCTGGCCAAGCGGAGTAATTCCCCCAAATTCAAGACCTTAGGCGCCCGAGGCATTATCCTTACGCTTATGAGTTCACCAGCCCAACCCACCCCAAAGACCCAATCGGGGTGGAAATCCATTCTCAAGAAGGCTTGGCCTACTATTCGCGTTCTACTCTCCGTTGCTCTGCTTTGGAAAGCAACGAGTGGAATTGATTGGCGCTCACTATTTGATACCCATATTCAGATGCAGCCTCTATGGTTCTTGGCGGCTCTAGTAAGCATGATGTTGGCATTTATTTGTGGCGGATATCGCTGGGGCTTGTTTATGCAAAGAGTGGGATTTCCCCGCCGTATTCGCTCTTACATTGGCCTCTACTTTGCCAGCGGTCTCATAAACCAAGGCCTGCCTAGCACCTTGGGTGGCGATAGTTATCGCGCCATTACTGCAACGCATTTGACCAGCACCGGCAATCTCTCGGAAACCAAAGAGTTGGATGATGAACTTCATCACTCAGTAGACCTTGAGCACGCCACACCTAAATTGCGTTTAAGTTTTTCGATGGTGTTGGTAGATCGCCTTCTTGGTTTAGCGGGTAACAATTTACTAGGCGGGATTGGCTTGATATTGGGTGGCGCCACCCTCGCAGCCTGGGGTCAAGATTTGGGCTACGCAGTCATGGCGGTAATGCTGCTTGCTGGCGTAGCAATCGCCCTTATCCTTGCCTGGGGGCCGAGCAAGCAACTCCTGCAAAAACTCTTAGAACGTTTCAATATGAACAAAGCCATGCCTGGTATCCAGCTAGCGTTTGCGTGGCCTAACAATATTGCTCAAGCATGCCTGGCGATTGGCATTCATTTCCTCACTATTTTGACGCTACTCTTTTGTCTTAAGGCTTACGGTGTAGATGCACCTATTGAAGGCTTAATGATTGGCTTACCTGCGCTCAGCCTGTTGCTCATGTTGCCAATTAGCATTTCGGGATGGGGCTTGCGTGAAGCCACCCTTTCATCGGTCCTGGCCTTATGGGGTGTTAACCCCTCGCTAACAGTATTAGCCTCCATTAGCTACGGAGCAATTACTGTTTTATCGGTGTTGCCAGGCGCCTATTTTTTATTAAAACGAAAATAATTTTTTAGAGCCAAAATATGACTATTAGTGTCAACACTATGCGCGCGATTGATCATTGGGTCGGTGTGCCTCTTTGTGCAATCGTTAGCCCATTTATCGCTTTGATTGATCGCATAAAAAATATATTCAATCACGGCCCAGAGACTCCAAAAAAATTACTCTTTATTGAACTCTCGGAAATGGGAAGCGCCATTCTGGTAGATCCTGCAATGCGCAATGCAAAAGCTCGTGGAGCAGAATTGTTTTTCTTGATCTTCAAAAGCAATCGCGCCAGCCTGACTTTACTCAATACCGTTAAACCAGAAAATATCTTCACAATTGACTCATCTAGCTTAGGTGGCTTAATTAAAGATACGCTGCGCTTTCTGATACTTGCTCGCAAGCACCGTATTGATACCGTTATTGACCTAGAGTTGTTCTCTCGATTTACTGCCCTACTGACTGGCATGTGTGGCGCTCGTCGTCGCGTGGGGTATCACATTTTTCATGGTGAAGGATTGTGGCGCGGCTTCATGCTCACTCGCAAGGTGCATTACAACCCGCATATTCACATTACTAAGAATTTTCTATCTTTAATTCATGCGGCGTTTGCCCAAAAAATTGAAGTTCCATTTAGCAAGATTGAGATTCCGGACTCTGAAGTACGCCTCGAGCAAGCCGTCATCAATCCAAGCGCCCTCGAAAAGGTGCGCGAGCGTATTGAAAAAATGGCTAAAGAGGCCCGCATCAATTACATCTCGGGGAAGGATCGTCTCATTCTGATCAATCCGAATGCAAGCGATCTTCTTCCACAACGCCGCTGGGCACAACAGCGTTTTTCTGAATTGATTCAAGCAATCCATCAGCAATATCCCAACGATCTCATCTTAATTACCGGCTCACCTACTGAGTTTGTCTACGTAGAAAAAGTTCGTGCTGTTGCCAATGTTAAAAATGCATTAAATTTTGCTGGACAGGTCGGCTTTGCTGAGCTGCCACCGTTGTACACGCTATCAGATGTCATGGTTACCAACGACTCTGGTCCTGGTCACTTTTCAGCCGTGACGCCATTGAGAACAGTCGTTCTCTTTGGACCGGAGACTCCAGCCCTTTATGGTTCTGTTGGCAATTCCATTGCGATCACTGCCAATCTAGCTTGCTCGCCCTGCGTAAGTGCTGCCAATCACCGTAAAACCCCTTGTCAAGACAACGTGTGCATGCAGGCCATCACCGTTCCACAAGTCCTGGATAAAGTAATCAAGCAATTGCAAGATGCTGACAAGGCAAAGGCTCGCTAAGCTGGATGAGCAAAAAGGCAATTCCCACATTTTCTTGGTTCATTCCATTAGCTCCAATTGCGCTCGCTTGCGTAATTTACTTTGGTGAGTTTCAAAGCAGTACTTTTTTATTCATTAACCGCTTTACGCAATTACTGCCAGACACCCTTTGGGCTTGGCTTACTTTTTTTGGTAATGGTTGGGGAGTGTTTGCACTTGCCTTTCCATTACTGTTACTTGCGCCAAGGATGCTGACTGCTGGAATTTTTGCTGGCGGGATAGCCGCATTAGCAAGCACAGTCTTAAAAGGCCTCTTCGACCTGCCAAGACCTGCAGGCGTCCTAACCGATGGCAGCTTTTATCGCATTGGTGAAGCGTTACTCCATAAAGCCTTCCCATCTGGTCATACGCTCACTGCATTTGCTATTGCAAGCGCCTTGTATTTTTCCGTAGGTAAAGTTAAACGTGATTCATTGATGCTGCTGTTTTTGCTTGCCACTTTAGTGGGCTTATCACGTAGCGCTGTAGGCGCCCATTGGCTCACCGACGTTTTAGGTGGCGCAGGTGTTGGTATTTGGTGTGGAATGCTCGGGGCCCTAGCGGCTAATCAATTTCCGGAAAATCAACTTGGGCCAAGAAAAATCTGGTCGCATCTGATTGCGCTTGGCGGCGTTATCGCAATGTACGCCCACCTTACGCAAATCATGGATCTGGACTTAAATCTGCCATTGCAGTATCTCTCCATTGCCATAGTGGCCTTCACCCTAGTCTTTTATGTCAAGGCGCAATTTACTCAAGCGCCTCGCAAGGCAGAATAATTCAAGATGTTTAGCTATCGACATGCATTTCATGCGGGAAGTCACGCAGACATCCTGAAGCACCTTACCTTAATTCACTTGGTTCAATACCTTCAAGAGAAGCCTGTTGCCATTACCTTTGTTGATACCCATGCAGGTGCTGGCATCTATAGTTTGCAAGATGGCTTTTCTACAGTGAGTAAAGAAGCTGATGGCGGAATCTTTCGCCTCAAGCAATATGTAGAAACTTGCCATCACGCAAACACCCCAATCCCCGAGAGCATCCAAGAGTACTTGAAGTGCATTGATGCTGAGAACATTGAGGGCCATCTAAATACCTATCCTGGCTCCCCCTTTATTCTGGCACGTCTGCTGCGTCCACAAGATCGACTCAAGCTCTTTGAGCTGCACCCCAAAGAGATCGATATTCTGCGCCACAATATTGGCGAACTAAAACAGTCTAAACAGATTGATATTTATGCTGAGGATAGCTTTGCCAGACTCAAGGGACTACTGCCCCCTCCTAGTCGACGCGGCCTCGTATTAATTGACCCTTCTTACGAAGACAAGCAAGACTATCGTTATCTTGAGCTCGCCATGGAAGAGGCGCTGCAACGCTTCGCCACAGGCTGCTATGCAATTTGGTACCCGGTACTTTCTAGAAGAGAATCGGCAGCTCTACCTGACCGTCTGAAAAAAATTGCTACCGCACATAAACGCTCGTGGTTACATACAGAGTTACGAGTTGAAAATGCGCCAGGTGAGCGCCGTTTGCAAGCTAGCGGGATGTTTATTATCAATCCACCCTGGACTCTAGAAAAACATCTGGCCCAGGCACTACCGACCTTAACGAAGGCTTTAGGCATCAATGGCGGCGGCCAATTTTTATTGAAGAGCTTCGAAGCTAAGAACTAGTCACGTAAGGTGATCATGACTTCATTGCGACGCATGAAGGGCAAAGTCCAAGGCGGGTTATAACGTGCGAAATTAGGAGTGCCGGCACTTTGCAAATTACGAGACTTCATCCACTGCTCCAGCTCTAGCGTTTTCTCGGCCACTTTCTGGCTATTATAAAAACCACTAAAACTAATGACTGCCCTTTTTACTGCGGGAATTTGGCGCAATTGCACTTGCGGACTCATGGGCTTGGGTATCGATTCCATCGTATATTCAGCAGGCATCACGAACGACACTGTCCATTTGCCGGCTTTAGACTCAATTCCTACCGGTGCAGTCATTGCAATCTTTGCGCTCTTCACCGCTTGATCTTCGACTGTCACTGGCGCAGTCATTGCAATTTTTTCGCTCACTTGATTCTGGCCAAAAATATAAGCAGCAATCAAGCGAAACCCTTGGCTCGAGGCCTCATCTAAATCACCCTCAACTTGTACCTCAGCAACAATCATGGGTGCATAAGAGCGGATTTCAAAGGGTGGTTCTTTTTCGAGAACAGCATATTTTGGCTCTTCGGTTGCCATGACTGCTCCAGTAAAGGTGAGTGCAATGAAAACTAAAAGACTTTTAAAAAAAGAGTTTCCCACACTGGTCTCAGTAAACATTACCACTGTGCTTTAAGTTCAAATCCATTTGAATTGAAATGTAAATCGGCTTGCGCACCAACAGGCAAAGTTAATTTATTGGCCTGATGTCCGAATGGCAGCCCGGTCAAAATTGGAATCGCTTCCGGCAAACGTTTGCGTATCGCCTCAATAGCGCGCTCGAGCGAATACCCCTTATCGTTGTCGTAAAGACGATAGGCAGAAAATCCACCCAACAATATGGCTAATTGATTTGCAAGAATGCCTGCATCTAAAAGTTGCATCAACATTCTTTCAATTCGATAAGGATGCTCATTCACATCTTCCAAAAATAAGATCCCGCCTTGCGTTTGCTGAGCGCTTGGAAGATATGGTGTGCCAACTAAACCAGCCAGAACCGTTAAATTACCGCCCCACAATAAACCTGTGATTGAGTGCGCGTCTTTATTACCCAAGAAAGATTGTGGGGTCGACACTTGGCAATCTAGTCTTCGGTCTTGAGCTGCGGCCTGGAAATGCTTCCACATAAACTCATCCGGCACTACCGGTGAACCATCATCACCTAACCTTCCAAAGTCATAGTTCAGCATCGGACCAGCCAAAGAAATGGCACCAGTTTTTGCTAGCAATCCCAACTGAAAGACAGTGAAATCACTATGACCACATACTTGCAAGCCGTTTTGAATAGCCTTTGCAATTGCTTGCCACTCAATACCGGGTAGCAAGCGATGGAGACCGTAGCCGCCGCGCATAGACATCACTACAGTCTGAGGTTCTAATTTGGATATGGCATTTAACTCAGTAAGACGCTCATCATCATTGCCAGCGAAGCGTTCATGGCCACGATGTACGCAATCTACGTTATAGATAGTAATACCTTGATGTCCAAACCAGTCAATACCAGCCAATGGGCTTTTACTATCTAAGCTTGCTCCAGAAGGAGCAATGAGGTGAATGGATTTCAACGTCGCCCCTTAAAAAAATCACGCAGCAATTGACCGCACTCTTCACTCATGATGCCACCTTCAACACTGGTCTGGTGATTAATCTGTTTTGAAGAAAATATATCTAGCACGCTACCAGCAGAGCCTGTTTTGGGGTCTTGCGCCCCATAAACCACTCGATCAATCCTAGCATGGAGCATAGCACCGGAGCACATCGCACACGGCTCAAGAGTGACATATAAGGTGCTGCCAGGGATACGGTAATTCTCTTCGGCTAGCGCTGCTTCTCGCAAGGCCAGCATTTCAGCATGAGCACTAGGATCATGGTTTGCAATCGGCTTGTTAAATGCCCTCGATATGACTTGGCCATCCCGAACTAGCACTGCGCCTACAGGAACCTCACCTGATTGCGCTGCCAACTGAGCTTGCTCAATTGCCATACGCATATATTGCTGGTCAAGCTCTGTTTGCGTCATTTACACAACATGCACGTCAGCCCAGCAATTGGGCGTCTCATAAAGACGAATAGAAGAGAGCTCTAAGCGGCCACTAAAAGCTTTACTGAAAACGGGTTTCAATATTACAAAGGCCGCGTTAGCTAAGTTCTCAACAGTTGGGACATGCTCCATGATGACCGTCTTGTGATCAGGTAAGGTTGACAAGAATGCAACCAGCCCTTCATCCTCTTTAGCCACCAAAAATGCATGATCCCAAAGATCTACTACGTATTGGTTTGTTAAGCGTTTGATATCGCCAAAGTCGAGCACCATGCCATCATCTGCTTTGCCAGGATGATCAGCCACTTCACCAGTCAGCGTGACTTCTATTGCATAGCGATGTCCATGCAGATGCCGACATTGACCATCATGATTGGGAATACGATGCCCGGAGTCAAACTCAAGGCGGCGCGTAATGGAGATGGCAGGTTGTTTATTTGTCATTCAGTGCTTAATTAATCCTATTTGAGCTTAGTCAACTATCGAATCCCAATCAGTTTATGAGATTGCAGGCTCAATCTCCATAAGGGACGCTTTTGACATAAGCTTACTGCTAACTCAGTATTACTTTTAAGGTTTTTCCCATCCATGGGTTGCAAGAAACGATTGCGATAATCCATTCCCTCAAAGCGGGCCATGAGTTTTTCTAATGCTTGGTGGTCATTTTGTGGGATGACTAGCTTTAACTCATCCGCTTGAAGAACAATCAGATCAGAGCCAGCTTTAGGACTTACACAAACCCAATCAACTCCTTTGGGAACTTTAATGGTGCCGTTCGTTTCAATCGCCACTTCAAAACCTTTTTGATGAAGTGCAGCGATCAACTCTTCATCCAATTGCAAGAGCGGCTCCCCACCAGTGAAAACTACATAACGCTGCTGCGGACCAGCTGAAGTACTACGCCATGAAGTCTCGATTGCATCAGCAAGTGAGGCAGCAGTTTCAAACTTGCCACCGCCAGCACCATCGCTACCTACAAAATCGGTGTCGCAAAACTGGCAAATCGCTGAGGCGCGATCTTCTTCACGCCCACTCCAAAGATTGCATCCAGCAAAACGACAAAATACGGCAGCCCTACCAGTGTGGGTGCCTTCGCCTTGAAGTGTGGGGAATAGTTCTTTAACGGTATACATAGCAATGCGTCTATTTTAAGCGCTTTGCTTATTTCCAGGAGATTAACTCCCACTCCAGATAGTCTTCCCAGTAGGCATTAGCCCAATAGATGCCAGTAGTGATATAGCGTCCTGAACTACGCCGAATAACCCATCGTCCGATTTCTGGTGCAAACCACAAGTCCTCTTGCCGCTCATTGCCAACTCTAAATAGGTCATTACTGACAAAATTCGGGATTTCATTATGAATCTGTAATACCAAAAATTGCCCCGCAGGGGTCTGAATGCGCTCCCATTGCGATGCAGTCATACCGAGACCCCAGTAATAACTGCCATCGGGGTATCCGGGCACTTGATATTGGGTGGTAAAGAACCCACTCCAGCCTGCCTGTAATTGTAGCGGCCACATCGGAATGGGCTTTGTGAACTTCTGAGTTGGACTCCAATGGGCATCTTGCACAACAAAACCCCAGGGCGATTGAACTTCATCAGGAAGTGGTCCCGCCTTAAGACTCGTGCGAGCAATGCGTACTTCATTGCCAACAGAAACTACTTTTTCGGTGACCGTATCTACGATCTCTTGATTAAATACATTGCGAACTTGATAAACCCACTCTTGACCTACCTTGGGCGCCCTTACCACTGGAGCTGGTATGGGCTGAGGCTCAAGAATACCCCCAGGGTAGGGTTGAGATGAGATGCATGCCGCCAGTAAGACTGGCAGCATCAATAAGACAAGGCGACGCAAAGCGCTTACTTGTAAGAAGTCAGTTGCCATTGAAAACTATCTTCTAAATTAGGCATGCCTAGTTGGCCTTGAATCATGTAAGAGCCAGAAGATTCCCTCGCAACCCAGCGCCCAATACTTGGCGCAAACCAAATCGTTTCTTTGCGAATGCAATTGACCTTATTGTCATCATTGCTTTCATAGTTAATGAGGTTTTGATAACGCAAAGTTAAGAATGTTCCGGCAGGCACAGTAATTTGTTCCCAGCCATGTGCACCCATAAACTCCTGCCAGCTATAGGCGGAATCTGGATAGCCTGCTAATTTGTATTTGGTATTGAGCTGCTTATTCCAACTGGAAGATAGCTCTGATGGCCATAACGGGATAGCCGGATTAAAGCTAATCGTACGCGACCACTGTGGATCGGTCTGCACAACACCCCATGGGCCTTGCACTTCATTCGGCAGCTTGCCGCCGCTCTCATCCGTGCGTTCAATCACAATGGTCGAGCCAACACTAGCAACACGCTCAGTAATGATTCCTAGGTTTTTCCCATCAAATACATTGCGCTTGATATAAGACCACTCCTGACCTACTTGAGGGGCGCGCACTGCTGGCAAAGGTTTTGGCTGGGCAACTGGTGTCCCACGCTCATATGAGAGAGGAACGCCACAAGCGACGGGAGCTAATGCGGCTGATGCAATAAAAGTACGGCGTGATAAATTCATTGATATCTCCTACGTTAATTGAGAACTTTACAAAATAATTGTAAGTCTGATTTATAGAGGTGAGCTAGCGATACAAGGCGTTTTGAATGAAATTTTTAGGGACAGTTGTCTTGGGTATGGAGATGCCCAAACCATCAAACCAAGACTGAGTTTTGATCTCAAATCCTACGCCGTGCATATAGTTATAAATGGCCTTTTTTAGCCCCTGACCAAGGACTCCATGATCAACCCCAGTGGAATCAATAAAGGCAACATCATTCTTGGCAAAGGTGGTTTCTGGCAAAGGAATGAGTTCAATTCCATACTCTTGCGGATTTTGACCCACCGGAGAATGTACGGTGCAAGTAAAACGATGAAAGAAGCCGCTTTGAATACAGCCATGCTCAAAAAGCTGTCTCACATATTCCAATGCATCCACCGTCTCTTGGACGGTTTGTGTTGGAAAGCCATACATTAAATAAGCGTGAACCAAGATTCCGGCATCAGAGAAACCCTTTGTAACCTGAGCAACCTGTTCAACCGATACGCCTTTTTTCATGAGATTGAGTAGGCGATCAGAGGCCACTTCGAGACCTCCAGACATCGCAATACATCCACTTTTAGCTAACAGCTCCGCCAATTCAGGCGTGAAGGTTTTCTCAAAGCGAATATTGCCCCACCAAGAAATGAGCACCTTGCGGCGAATGAGCTCCTCAGCCAGCGCTTTTAATATCTTAGGTGGCGCAGCTTCATCCACAAAATGAAATCCTGTCTGCCCAGTTTCCTGAACAATTTGCTCAATACGATCTACCAATAAACTGGCTGACGCAGTTTCATAACGAGAGATGTAATCAAGAGATACATCGCAGAAGCTGCACTTTTTCCAATAACAGCCATGCGCAACAGTCAGCTTGTTCCAGCGGCCGTCACTCCATAAGCGATGCATCGGATTAAGCATATCCAAAAGAGATAAATAAGAATCCAGCGGTAACCCATCCCAAGTGGCAGTACCAACCTCTTCAAAAGGCACATCAAGCTCTTGCCAATTGAGGTATTGCACTTGATTACTAGAATTCCGCATAAAGGTTCGCACCAATCTTTCGGTGGAGCGTTTGCCGCCGATGTGCTCGAGTAAAGCAAGCAGCGGTCTCTCGCCAGAATCTAGCGTAATGAAATCCACATAATCAAAGATCCGAGCGTCGGATAACTCTCGAAGCTCAGTATTGACATAACCACCACCCAAAGCAATCTTGATTTCTGGATGTGATTTTTTAATCACCTGAGCTATACGCAAGGCTGCATACATGGCCCCCGGGAAGGGTACGGATAGGAGTACTACATTCGGCTGGTGACGCTCAATCGCTTTACTGGCTAACTCTTGTAAATGCAGGTCCATGAGCGTTGGTTTAGCCTGGAGCGCATCAGCCAAAGGCGTAAAGGTAGGCTGACTACTTGCCAAGGATTCTGCATAACGCACGAATTCAAAGCGGTCATCAACAGCATCACGCAATACATCGGATAAATCATTGAGATAAAGGGTGGCTAAATGACGCGCCCTGTCTTGAGACCCTAAAGCGCCAAAGGCCCAAGATAAAGGATCACCCGCCTCCTCTTCATCAAATGCATCAAGAGAAGTAAATCGTGGTCCCTCAGGTAGAAAATCACGGGTATTGATGCGATGACTTAAAGTGCTATCGCGCCCCTGTAAGAAGCTAATCGTTGGGGCAATGGTTGATTGATAGGCATCAAAGTAATCCAGAAAGAAATTAACGCTGGCACTGCGACTCTCTTCAGGCACCGTGAGCGCTTGAGCACGAATCTCAGACATACCCTCTGGAGTAAAGAAACTGAGCACTAAAGCTAAGGCGAGATCCTCTTGAACGGCGTCAACTCCACGAGACCTCAAGAATCCCGTGAGATACGCCGTAGAGGGATACGGCGTGTTCAGCTGGGTCATGGGTGGAATGAGGCTTAATACCTTCATCATTATTTACTATGCACCAAGAAGAGATAGCTCTTCGCTTGTAAAGCCAGCCTGCTTGCGGGCCTCCATATTGAATGGGGGCTTTAAAACAGGCGCACGATATTTGGCGGCTAACTCTCGATAAGCAGTGATTGGAGAAAGATTATCTTTCACGCACAAGAAATTAAACCAGCGATTGCCAATCAATACATGGCCGATTTCATCATTGAGAATAATTTCCAATATCTCCACTGCACGCACTTCTTTAATTTGCTTGAAGCGATCTTGAATCGCTGGCACCGCATCTAAGCCTCTTGCTTCCATTGTTCTGGGCACCAAAGCCATTCTTGCAATTACAGAATCCGTTGTTCTTTCAACCATCTCCCACAAACTATTGTGGGCAGGGAAATCTCCATAAGAAAACCCCAGCGCATGCAAATACTCATTTACTAAACTGAAATGATAGGCCTCTTCTTTGGCAACCTTCAACCAGTCCTCATAGTATTCCTTGGGCATATCTGGGAAACGCCAGATGGCATCTAGCGCAAGGTTCATTGCATTAAATTCAATATGGGCGAGTGAGTGCAATAAGCCCGCCCTACCCTCGGAGGTATCCATTCTTCTTTTGGGAACCAGCTTAGGAAGTACCAATTCCGGCTTTAGCGGACGCCCAGGTAGAGAAAGGCCTTGAGCATCAATCTTACGAGCAACATCCAGGGTGATTTGTTGTTTGTGATAACCATCAAACAAACTGAGTAACTGACTTACTTTGTTTTGTGCATCAGCCCTTGCCAGGATTGCGAGTGAAGCTTCGCGTAACTCAAGCATGAATATTGGCAGGCTTAAATCGCCTACCCCTTATTCCCACTCGATCGTTGCGGGTGGTTTTCCACTGATATCGTATACAACACGGTTAATACCGCGCACTTCATTGATGATGCGGTTTGAAACCTTACCTAACAACTCATGTGGCAAGTGGGCCCAATGCGCTGTCATAAAGTCTTGGGTTTGGACTGCTCTAAGGGCAACAACATATTCATAAGTTCTGCCATCACCCATTACGCCAACAGACTTCACTGGCAAGAAAACGGCAAATGCCTGACTCGTAAGGTCATACCAAGATTTTTGACTTGCGTCATCAATCGTATTGCGCAACTCTTCAATGAAAATGGCATCAGCACGTTGCAGTAAGCTCGCAAACTCTGCTTTGACCTCACCCAAAATACGCACGCCAAGACCTGGCCCTGGAAATGGATGGCGATACACCATCTCACGAGGAAGACCTAAGGCCACCCCAAGTTCGCGGACCTCATCCTTAAAGAGTTCACGTAAGGGCTCAAGCAATTTGAGATGCATGTCTTCAGGTAAGCCACCTACGTTATGGTGACTCTTGATCGTGTGCGCACCCTTCTTACCCTTACCTGCAGACTCGATAACGTCAGGGTAGATCGTTCCCTGGGCAAGCCACTTAGCATTCTGAATCTTCCCAGACTCAGTCTGGAAAATTTCAACAAATTCTTTACCGATGATCTTGCGCTTGGCTTCTGGATCAGCAACACCAGCCAACTCACCCATGAATTTCTCTTTAGCATCAACGCGGATAACCTTCACACCCAAATTGCGTGCAAACATTTCCATCACCATATCACCTTCATTCAAGCGAAGCAGGCCATGATCAACAAATACACAAGTCAATTGATCGCCAATCGCACGATGAATTAAGGCCGCTGCAACACTGGAGTCGACACCGCCAGACAAGCCCAGAATGACTTCTTCATTTCCAACTTGCTTGCGAATATTCTCAACTGCTTCTGCAATGTAGTCGCCCATTACCCAGTCAGGTTTGCATTGGCAAATTTCATGGACAAAGCGCTCAATGATTGCAGTGCCTTGAATGGTATGGGTTACTTCTGGATGAAACTGAAATGCATAGAAGCGACGCTCTTCATCCGCCATGCCAGCAATTGGGCAAGACTCAGTAGAGGCCATCAACTTAAACGCAGGCGGCATTGAGGTGACTGAGTCGCCATGACTCATCCACACCTTCAAAATCCCATGACCTTCGCTGGTGGAGAAGTCCTGAATGCCTTTAAGCAAATTTGTGTGCCCATGAGCGCGCACTTCGGAGTAACCAAACTCACGTGCTTTACCCAAAGACTCTGCAGAGGCAACTGCACCACCCAACTGAGTAGCCATGGTTTGCATACCGTAGCAAATTCCTAAAACAGGAACGCCAAGCTCAAAAACGATTTGAGGCGCACGGGGACTACCATCTTCAGTTACCGAACTAGGGCCGCCAGAGAGAATGATGCCTTTGCCACCTTGCTCCTGAACAAACTTACGAATGAATTCAGGGTCGCAATCGTAGGGATGGATCTCTGAATATACGCGTCCATCACGTACACGCCGAGCAATGAGTTGAGTTACTTGTGAACCAAAGTCGAGAATCAGTATTTTGTCGTGCACGAAAAGATCAGCCTTTATTTCAGCTTTTTATAGTTGTTAATCAATATGGTAATTTGGCGCTTCTTTAGTGATTTTCACGTCATGAACGTGCGACTCACGCACGCCAGCTGATGTGATTTCAACGAAATTAGCTTTTTCATGGAGCTCATCAATGGTCTTGCAACCGAGATAGCCCATAGAAGAACGAATACCACCAGTCAGCTGATGCAAGATTGCCAACACGCTACCTTTGTATGGCACTTGACCTTCAATGCCTTCTGGCACTAACTTTTCTGCATTCGCAACAATATCGCTTTGGAAGTAACGATCAGCAGAACCATCCGCCATCGCGCCCAAAGAACCCATACCGCGATAGCTCTTATATGAGCGTCCTTGATACAGGAACACTTCACCAGGAGCTTCTTCAGTGCCAGCAAACATGCCACCCATCATGACCGAACTAGCGCCAGCAGCTAATGCTTTTGCAACGTCACCGGAGTAACGTATGCCACCATCAGCAATTAATGGAATACCGGTACCCTTAAGTGCAGTTGCCACATTCACTATGGCAGTGATTTGTGGAACACCAACGCCAGCAACAATACGTGTTGTACAGATTGAGCCAGGACCAATACCCACCTTGACACCATCAGCACCATGATCAGCTAATGCCTTAGCAGCATCACCAGTAGCAATATTGCCGCCAATCACTTGCACATGAGGATAATTTTTCTTAACCCACTTCACGCGATCCAATACGCCTTGGCTATGGCCATGAGCTGTGTCAACCACAATCACATCAACACCAGCACGCACCAATAACTCAATACGCTCATCGTTATCAGGGCCAACGCCTACTGCGGCGCCAACGCGTAATTTACCTTCGCTGTCTTTACAAGCATTGGGATGTTCAGTTGCCTTGAGAATGTCTTTAACGGTAATGAGGCCACGCAGTTCAAACTTGTCATTGACAACCAATACGCGCTCTAAACGATGATGACTCATTAAGCGCTTTGCTTCATCCAGTGAGCAACCTTCTTTCACGGTAATCAAACGCTCACGTGGAGTCATCTTTGTTTTTACTGGAGCATCTAAGTCTTCTTCGAAACGCAAATCTCGGTTCGTAATAATGCCAACAACCTCTTTGCCAACGAGCACTGGGAATCCTGAGAAACCATGCTCACGAGAAAGTTGGATCACCTGACGCAGAGTGACCTCTGGGCTTATCGTGATTGGATCACGCAGAACACCAGATTCATATCGCTTTACTTTAGCTACTTCACGCGCTTGCTCAGCAGGCTTTAAGTTTTTATGAACGATGCCAATGCCACCCTCACTAGCCATGGCAATTGCCAAACGACCTTCAGTGACGGTATCCATAGCTGCGGACACCAATGGTGTATTAAGTGAAATATCTCGAGTTAACTTACTTGCCAAGCTGGCATCTCGAGGGAGTACCGATGAATAAGCCGGCACGAGGAGCACATCGTCAAAAGTGAGTGCTTTTTGAATGAGTCGCATGCAAAACCCCTAGTCGCAAAAACAGATTATAGCCTCCTAGCCTTTCTTTTAGCTGCGGCAGCCTGGAATTTGGCATCTTGGTTCTGATTAGCCTTCTTACGCCGAACCGTTTTAGGGTCAATTAATAGCGGGGAATAGAGCTCTAGGCGATCTCCAGCATAAATGGGGCTATCCCAGTCCTTGCGCTTACCAAAGACCCCGAAGCAGCCTTTTCTAGCTAAAACAGGGTCTTCTGGACCAACTGCAATCCCGGCCCTAATAAGAGCCAGACCAACAGTAGGCAACTCGCCCGCTGACAGGATGAGCTTGAACGCCTTAAGCTCTGGCTCACCCTGCCTGGCATCACAGAGAATGAGGTCAAGCGAGCGCTCAGCCATAGAGGTCCTCGGCACGCTTTACAAAGCAGTCAACAAAGGTGCCGGCTATATGACCAAATACTGGGCCAATAATCTTGTCCAAAATGACGCTTTTGAACTCCCAGTGCAACTTGAACTCCACCTTACAAGCATCTTCCCGCAAAGGGATAAAGTTCCATTGCCCAGAAAAGTGCTTAAACGGGCCGTCTACAAAGACCATGTCAATTGTTTCAGGGCGGTGATTCACATTCCGAGTATGAAAATATTGGGTAATTCCCTTGAAATGAATATTAATTTTGGCGTCGAGCACGGTCTCAGTCTGCTCAAAAATTTCCACTCCGCCACACCAAGGCAAGAACTCAGGATAGCGGGCGACATCGGTCACCAAGCCGTACATACGGTCGGCTGATTGGCTAATTAAAACGGTCTTGTAGACGTCTGCCATAATCGTTCTTGAGAGCTAAATAAATATGAGTATCGTCGATAACAAAAAAGCCTTCTTTGATTATTTTATCGAGGAGCGCTTTGAGGCAGGGCTTGTACTGGAAGGCTGGGAAGTAAAAGCCATCCGCGCAGGTCGCGTGCACGTCAAAGAAGCGTATGTCGTCATTCGCAAGGCGGAGCTGTTTTTAATCGGCTGCCATATCACCCCCCTGCTCTCAGCTTCCACCCATATCGTGCCCGATAGCACCCGCACTAGAAAGCTCCTGCTCAATGCCATCGAAATTAAAAAACTCATCGGCAAAGTAGAGCAAAAGGGCTATACCCTGGTACCCCTAAACCTGCACTTCTCTAAAGGCAATGTGAAGTGTGAGATTGGCCTGGCCAGAGGCAAAAAGCAACATGACAAACGCGCAGCCACCAAAGAACGTGAATGGGAAGTCCAAAAAGGCCGTATCGCTAGAGGCGATCTAAACGCTTAATTTCTTGCCTAAGCCCATAAAAACTGGGGTAGACTGCCCTTAGGGCGAATATTTGAGCATATATGCACTTTTATGGTGCAATTCAGCACCAAGCCGCTTCAAATCATTCATTCCAGCTTTTATAAAGGCATTAGTTTGGTAACTATGAAATTGCCTTTTGACGAAATGCTCGACACCGCAGGCAAAGCGCGTCCCCACTACCAAATCTTTCACAATTGGCTGAAACAGCAAAGTGACACCCTCATGGGTCTCAAACGCGCTGAAGCAGACCTGATCTTTAGAAGAGTGGGCATTACCTTTGCCGTCTACGGAGATGACCTGGGGTCGGAAAGAACCATTCCTTTCGATCAAGTGCCACGCATCTTTACTGCCAAGGAATGGGAGCAACTTGAGGCGGGATTACGTCAACGAGTCAAAGCACTTAATCGCTTTGTCTACGACGTGTATCACGATGAGGACATTATTAAGGCGGGCATTGTTCCAGCCGAACAGATTTATAACAATGCGCAATATCGCCCTGAGATGCGCAACGTCAGCATACCGCGCGACATCTACGCACAAATTGCTGGGATTGATATCGTTCGCGCCGGTGAAGGTGAGTTCTACGTTTTAGAAGATAACCTGCGTGTTCCTTCTGGCGTGTCTTACATGGTTGAAGACCGCAAGATGATGATGCGACTCTTCCCTGACCTCTTTCAAAAATATCGCATTGCCCCTGTAGAGCATTACCCCGATCTTTTATTGGAATGTCTCAAGTCAGTTAAACCAGATGACGTTAAAAAACCAAACGTCGTTGTACTAACTCCAGGTATGTATAACTCTGCTTACTTTGAGCACAGCTACCTCGCGCAGCAGATGGGTGTTGAGTTAGTGGAAGGTAAAGACTTATTTGTGAAAAATGAGCAAGTCTTTATGCGAACCACTCAAGGGCCTGAGCGAGTTGATGTTATCTATCGTCGTGTTGATGATGACTTCTTGGATCCATTGGCATTCCGCTCTGATTCCACTTTAGGCGTTGCGGGGCTCTTATCAGCACACCGCGCTGGTAACGTAACACTGGCAAATGCGATTGGCACCGGTATTGCTGATGACAAATCTATTTATCCATACGTTCCAGAGATGATTGAGTTTTATCTTGGTGAGAAACCGATTCTTAATAACGTACCTACATTCCAATGTCGTAAGGCAGATGACTTAGCCTATACCTTAGCTAATCTGGATAAGCTGGTTGTGAAACTGACTCATGGTGCTGGTGGTTATGGCATGTTAGTTGGTCCAGCATCAACCAAAGCGGAGATTGAAGAATTTAGAACTCACCTTATCGCCAATCCAGATAAATATATTGCGCAACCTACATTGGCGCTATCCACCTGCCCTACCTTTGTTGAGTCAGGCGTTGCACCAAGGCATATCGACTTAAGACCCTTTGTTCTCTCAGGCAAGACTATCAGGATGGTTCCAGGCGGATTGACTAGGGTTGCACTCAAAGAGGGTTCTTTAGTGGTGAACTCCTCCCAAGGTGGCGGCACTAAAGATACCTGGGTATTGGAAGAGTGAGTGAAGAGTATGGGGAATAAGAAAATATGTTGAGTCGTACAGCTGATTGTCTTTATTGGATGGCCCGTTACACCGAGCGCGCAGAGAATACTGCCCGCATGCTCGATGTAAACCATCAAACCTCTCTACTTCCTCAGCCTGCAGAGTTTTTAGAGCAGAGTTGGAAAAAGTTACTCACGATTTCTAAGTTGGAAGAAGCCTTCCTCAGCAAATATGATGTCGTTAATCGTGAGAATGTTTTGGACTTCATGATTTATGAAACCAGCAATCCTTCCAGCATCGTTTCCTGCCTGTTTGCTGCGCGTGAGAATGCCCGCGTTATCCGCGGCAAGATTACTTCCGAAGTTTGGGAAACCCAAAACACTACTTGGCTTGAGCTACAACGCATTCTAGAAGCAAGACATCAATCGGATCCCAGCCGCCTTTTGGAGTGGGTCAAGCACCGCTGCCACCTCTTTAGGGGTGTTCTATACGGCACGATGCTGAAAAATGAGGCTTTTTACTTTATTAACGTGGGAACACTGCTAGAACGCGCTGATAACACCGCACGTATTCTGGAAACTAAGTATGAGGACCCAGCAGCCCTGCGGGTTCTTGGCGCTAAGAAATCCTCGGAAGATGGCACTGATGGTGAATTCTTTGACTTCTATCACTGGGCAGCCTTACTGCGCTCCGTCTCCGCCTTTGAGATCTATCGTCAAATTTATTCCGATCAAGTCACTCCAAAACAAGTCGCACAACTACTTATCTTCAATAAACAGATGCCACGATCCTTGGTGTCCTGCGTCAATGAATTAATCCCCCTCATTTCTGAAGTGAAGAATCAGCAATCCAAAGAAATTGAACGTCTGCTCGGAAAGCTCAAGGCTAGCTTGGATTATTCCGATATTGATGAGGTATTTGAGCAAGGCCTGGAAGAATTTATTGAGGCTTTCTTAGAGCGCATTAACCACATAGCCGATGAGTTTAGCAATGCTTATCTCATTCCACTGGCTGTTGCCTAAGAAATCACAAAGACTATATGCATCTTAAAATTCGCCATCGCACGGAATATCGGTATGAAACACCGGTGCATTATTCCATACAAGAATTGCGCTTGACACCTCCCACTCTAGCTGGCCAACAAGTCGATAAATGGAGAATTAGCACTCCAATAAAAGCATCTAGCTCTATAGATACTTTTGGTAATCTTTGCAGTGTATTTGTGCAGGAAAGCCCTTACACCTCAATGATGATTGAGGCTGAAGGTGAAGTACATACACAAGATGCATTTGAGTTTGTCGATGATGCTAAAGCAGTTTCGCCCTACTACTTACTGCAGCAAACCAATCTGACTGAGCCTACAGATGAAATGTTGGAGTATTTCTCTTATGGCATTCCAAAGAAAAATTCAGTTGATCAAGTACTAAAACTCGCTGAGGCAGTTCAAGGCTTGATTGTGTACTCTCCTGGCCAAACGAACTTTGCCACGACTGCAGCTCAATCCTTCGCCATGAAATCTGGCGTTTGCCAAGATCATGCCCATATTATGTTGAGTCTCTGTCGCGCCTCTGGAATTCCAGCGCGATATGTCAGTGGTTATTTCTTTGCAGAAGAATCCCCAAATCTTGCTAGCCATGCTTGGATCGACTTTTGTAGCGATATCGATAAAGGCATCTGGACCAGTGTAGATATCACCCATGCATGCTTAGTTGACTCACGTCATATTCGCCTTGCCATTGGCAGAGATTATTATTCCGCCGCTCCTGTTAAGGGGGTTCGCTCTGGCGGCGGCGGAGAAGAACTCAGCGCCAACATTTCGATTCAACAGTTGCCATAGCAACCCTCTGGGATATTTAAGAGATAATTCCAGGAAATAATGAAGAGGGTCCGTGTATGACGTATTGCGTTGGTCTTTGCCTTAAAGATGGTCTTGTTTTCTTATCTGATACCCGAACAAATGCTGGCGTAGACCAAATCGGCACCTTTAGAAAGATGACCTTGTTTCAAAACAAGGATCGCTTCTTTACCTTGATGAGTGCCGGCAATCTTGCCATTACCCAATCCGTTAAAGAAATCCTGCTGCAAGGACAGCTTTTTAAGGGCAAGAACCTCTGGACAGCCAAAAACTCATATGAAGCTGCCGTCGTTGTGGGCGATGCCATTAAACAAGTGCATGAACGTGATCATGCCGCACTTGAAAAAGCGGGTCTTGAATTTAACTGCAATATGATTTTTGGTGGTCAAGTAAAAGGCGAGAAACCGCGCCTATTTAATATTTATTCGGCAGGAAACTTTATTGAGGCTACGCCCGAGACTTGCTATTTCCAGATTGGCGAATCCAAGTACGGTAAGCCCATCTTGGACCGAGTGCTCAATTTCAATACACCACTTAATCTGGCAACCAAGTGCGCACTCATCTCAATGGACTCCACCTTGAAAAGTAATATTTCGGTTGGACTACCTCTGGATATGTTGGTTTACGAAAAAAATTCTCTGAAAGCCACGAAGCTCTTTACTCTAGATGATGCAAACCCCTATTTTGCAATGATTCATCAAGCGTGGGGCGAGAAACTACGCGAGGCGTTTAATTCCATAGCGGAACCTAGTTGGAGCGGCGCTCATAAATCGAGCGATATTTCCACTCCTGCTAAAAAAATGGGGATTGTTCCTATCAATCATCCGCCATCTAAAGCAGGGGCTCAAAAGGCCACAAGAAATACTAAGGTCACCCCCGTAAAGAAGGCGACAAAGAAAGTGGTTCTAAAGAAGGTGACTGCAAAGAAAAAGTAAGTCTCTAATAGTGAAGCGTTAGATGCATTGATAAACAAAAAGGCCTAGAAAAAATCTAGGCCTTTTGCTTTAATGCTATCCGCTTTGATTTAGGCTTTTAAGTTCTTACCTAACATCTCCCAGGTAGCCACTACGCTATCTGGATTTAATGAGATTGAAGTGATTCCCTTCTCAACCAACCAACGAGCAAAGTCTGGGTGATCTGAGGGGCCTTGACCGCAAATACCAACATATTTATTTTGCTTACGGCAAGCATCAATTGAACGAGCAATCATGAACTCTACCGCTGGATCACGCTCATCAAAGTCGATAGCCAACAATTCCATTCCGGAGTCACGATCTAGGCCCAAAGTTAATTGAGTCATGTCGTTTGAGCCGATTGAGAAACCATCAAAGTACTCAAGGAACTGATCAGCCAAAATCGCATTAGATGGGATCTCGCACATCATGATGAGACGCAAACCATTTACGCCACGCTTGAGACCAAACTTCTCCATCATGTCGATCACGCGCTTAGCCAGATTGATAGTACGTACAAACGGGACCATGATTTCTACGTTGTCCAGGCCCATATCTTCACGAACACGCTTCATTGCAGCGCACTCAAGAGCAAAAGCCTCGCCGAAATCTTCAGACACATAACGTGATGCACCGCGGAATCCCAACATTGGATTCTCTTCATCCGGCTCGTAACGTGATCCACCAATGAGTTTCTTATATTCATTGGATTTGAAGTCTGACAAACGAACAATCACTGGCTTTGGATAGAAAGCAGCAGCAATCGTTGCTACACCTTCAACCAACTTATCTTCATAGAACTGACGCGGGCTAGCGTAGCCACGAGCAACGCTTTCAACTGCACGCTTGAGGTCAGGATCAATATTTGGATATTCCAATACAGCACGTGGGTGAACACCAATGTAGTTATTGATGATGAACTCAAGACGAGCTAAGCCAACACCAGCATTCGGAATCTGACAGAAATCAAATGCCAACTGAGGATTACCGATATTCATCGTGATCTTCACAGGAATCTCTGGCAACACACCGCGGGATACTTCAGTGACTTCAGTTTCGATCAAGCCATCATAAATATGACCTTCATCACCTTCAGCGCAAGAAACCGTCACCATCATGCCGTCTTGCAAATGCTCAGTGGCATCACCGCAACCAACTACTGCAGGCACACCTAATTCACGGGCAATGATTGCTGCGTGGCATGTGCGTCCACCACGATTAGTCACAATCGCTGAAGCACGCTTCATGACTGGTTCCCAGTTCGGGTCAGTCATATCGGCAACCAAGACATCACCTGGCTGAACACGATCCATTTCGCTTGGGTCACGAATAATGCGTACAGGACCAGCGCCAATCTTTTGACCGATTGCGCGACCTTTTGCCAATACCTTTGAGCTGCCCTTCAACTTGTAGCGCATTTCTACTTGACCGGCAGCCTGACTCTTTACAGTCTCAGGGCGCGCCTGCAAGATATAGATACGACCATCTTGACCATCTTTACCCCACTCGATGTCCATTGGACGGCCGTAGTGCTTTTCAATGATCACTGCATATTTAGCCAACTCAGTGATATCCGCATCCTCCAAAGAGAAGCGGTTACGCTTTTCTGGGGTGACATCAACAGTTTGTACTTTTTCTGCGGAGCCTTTTGGGGCAAATTGCATTTGAATTAACTTTGAACCCAAGGAGCGGCGAATGATCGCCTTCTTATCTTGAGCCAAAGTGGTTTTAAATACATAAAACTCGTCCGGGTTCACTGCGCCCTGGACAACAGTCTCGCCCAAGCCATAGCTAGAGGTAATGAAAACCACATCCTCAAATCCAGACTCGGTATCCAGAGTAAACATTACGCCAGCAGCACCCAAGTCAGAACGCACCATGCGCTGAATACCAGCAGATAAGGCTACTTCAGCATGGGCGAAGCCCTTGTGAACACGGTAGGAGATCGCGCGATCGTTATACAAAGAAGCAAATACTTCACGAATCTTCTTGAGAACATCATCAATGCCTTCGACGTTCAAGAAAGTTTCTTGCTGACCTGCAAAGGAAGCATCTGGCAAGTCTTCAGCAGTCGCTGATGAACGTACTGCAAATGAGCCTTTACCAGAATCATCCAATACTGCAAATGCTTTACGAATTTCTTCATCCAACTTTGGCTGAAATGGCGCAGTTTCGATCCAGCCACGAATTTCTGCCCCAGCTTGCGCCAATGCACGCACATCATCAATATTCAAGCCTTCCAAACGGTGTTGAATGCGCTCAGTCAAATTGTTGTGCTTTAGAAAGTCGCGGAATGCTAACGAAGTCGTTGCAAAACCTGTAGGAACACGAACCCCAGTAGACGCTAACTGAGAAATCATCTCTCCTAATGATGCATTCTTACCGCCAACTGATTCAACATCAGTCATGCGGAGTTGTTCAAAAGGCAAAACATAGGCATCAGCCATACTGCTATTTTGTTGCTGTTGATTGGACATAAAATACTCTCAAAAGATAAGGAAACTGGTGTAGCGGCCACCCTAAAGGGGGCATGCTTTAATATGATTCTATTGTAGTGCTGACCCTGACTTTTAAGCCAAATCCATGTCTAACGAAACCCGCATTGTTTTTATTGTCTCTGACGGCACCGGCATTACTGCCGAGAACTTCAGCCAGTCGATTTTGGCCCAATTTGAGGCCACTTTTAAGCATATTCGGGTGCCTTTTGTGGACAGCGTGGATAAGGCCCACGATGCTGTTAGCAGCGTCAACCAGGCAGCTGCTAAATATGGGGTGCAACCCATCGTTTTCACCACTTTGGTGAACTCTGAGCTCAATGCAATCGTGGCTAAGGCAAATGGCCTGATTTTGGACATGTTCCAGACCTTTGTAGCCCCTCTAGAAGAAGCTTTAGGCATGAAATCCACCCATGCCATGAACCGCCTTCACCACAATGCCGATACCGAGGCCTACAAGAACCGGATTGAGGCCATCAACTATTCCCTGGCCCATGATGACGGCCAGTCCAATCAAAACCTTGCCGAAGCCGATGTCATTCTAATTGGAATCTCCAGGGTTGGTAAGACGCCAACCAGTCTTTATCTGGCAATGCAATATGGACTCAAGGCAGCCAACTACCCCCTGATACCGGAAGATTTCGAACGAGGACAACTTCCGAAGGATTTAGTCCCATATCGCCAAAAAATCTTTGGCCTGATGATAGATGCGGAGCGACTCTCAGAGATTCGCAATGAACGCAGGCCAGGTAGCAATTACGCCAAGCTAGAAAACTGCCGCTACGAAATTAACGAAGCGACAGCGATGATGAAAAAACAATCCATTCCGTGGGTACTGACTACCAGCAAATCTATTGAAGAGATTGCTACTACGGTCCTGCAAGCAATTAAGTCAGATAAAACAATACTGGGGTAAAAAAGTATTTTTCAATATCTACTTTCGACCCACCTGGCCTTGGCGGAAATACCTCCGCTAGAAGTATTCAAACATGCGACCTACACCTTAGAGCCTGGAAAAATGAGTTAAAGCGAACCCAGACTATGCTTTAAGCCTTACAAGATAAGGTCTTCAGCGCGCACCGAGAGTAATGGGATTGAGTGGAATTCAATAGTTTCGATGTGACATCCGCAGATGTGGAGTCGGTCGAACCGACACTAAATGGTGTTGCGTTACGGGACGCTCATAAATATCGCTAAGGAGCTTCAATGATCTTTAAGATATTAATTCTGAGGCCTTTTTTCCAACAAATAAGATGCCAAGTCATTATTGCCTGCAAGATGTAAAAGAAAGCGATAGGCAATATAGGGCAAGACAATTAGCCAATATAAACACGTAAGCGCCAAAATATGAGCGATGTCCCCATCGCAAAAATTTCGCATGGATTCAATAAATCCCTGATGCTTAAAAAAGCCTTCTGTTCCCGCAGCAGAATAACGCAGCATTAGAGCAACGATGGATGCAAGGGTTGTGCGAACTAAAATTGCTAAATAAATTGTGAATTTCACATTAGGCTTGAATATCACCCCAACAGGAACAATCATTTCCGCGGTAAGCATGATTTTGGACATCACCAAGGCCTGAATCACCGCAATCCCATAGGACTCAATTCCTTTTTCTGGCATATGAACAGCAGCTTGATTGTAAAAAGTAATCGCACAAAACCAGAGTGATAGGTAGGTAGCTACTATTGGCAGCTCCCTTAACATTTCCTTCATGTGTCCTAAAAAGCTAAATTTCATATAAAATCCGTTCAAAACAGGGAATTGCAGCGCTGAATCTACTGTAAATGATTCTCTAAATATTACCTTATTATTATAATCATCTTGATTCTTCGAGCCTATCAAGCCACACCTTAAAAACCATACAGATGCATCTATTTAAAGCGCTACTGACTATCCTGATGTTGTGTAGCCTCAAACTTGCGCTCGCTCAAGATACAGATTCATTCTTCGAAGCACTAACCCCAGGAAAAGAAAGACTCATTTCTAGTGAACGGCAATTACAAGCTCAAGATAATGTCGCCTCTGTACCAATCTATTTCAACTTTGACCAAAAAGTAGGTCTAGGACATCAAGGCTCAACTAAATATACCCAAATAGAGCCCTGGCTTCCTTATCGCATTAACTCTGACTACAGCTATGTAGTGCATCCCCAGATCACCTATCAATCCTTCAATAATTTCGATGGTTACTCCAGCTCGGGATTTAAACCAGTCATTATTGAAAGTTTTTTTACCGAATCCAATGAGACTAGACTAAAAAACTCATTTGGTTTTGGTCCAATGGTACAGATCGGCACCAATATGCCGGCCATGTATGGGAGCTCACAAAATGCTGTGGGATACAGCATGGGTGCCATTCATCGAAGCGAGGATTGGATTGTGGGTGCTTATGCATACCAATCGTTTGGCCTTGGAGCAATGCCGATCAATGGTCCTAGCGCCAATAATGTTGGATTTCAACCTTTTATCACCTACATCACCAAAAGATATGGGAACATTACTCTTGATTGCGAATCGGTCACGAATCTTGATACCGGCGCTCATGCCTATCCAATCAATTTAATGGGCAGCAAATTGATTGAAGTGGGTGACCTCCCCCTGCTTTTTACAATCGGTGCTCGTTATTACACTGTCAACACCAACCTAGGTGGCGCGCAAGGTTGGGGTGGGCGGATCGGGCTTACCTATGCTTTTTCACATTAATACCTTATAAAGTTAACTTATGACATCAAATCAAACCCTTTACTTCAACGGTAATATTTTGACCATGGCCGGCGATCAACCTGAATATGTTGAAGCAGTATTGGTGAAAGATGGAAAAATTGCTTTCACCGGCAGTAAACAAGAGGCAAATGCTTTGGCGAATCCAGATGTCAAAAGGCATGACCTACAAGGACATACCCTAACTCCAGGATTTATTGACACTTGGGGACACTTTGGTTTGTTTGCCCAGCAAACATTAAGTTTGAATGTTGGTTACTTCGCTGACAATCCTCCGCGCAGTAGATCTGAGTTAATTGCACAACTGAAAAAAGACGGCAAGCTTCTTAATGGATGGTTGATCGCAGCCGAGTACATGGATGGCTTGATGAAAGACGGACCATTAACTATTGCTGATTTAGATGCTGCTTTTCCAGATACGCCAGTACTTGTTCAAAACATTTCCACACTAGCGGGCTTATTTAATACAGCGGGCCTAAAAAAACTAGGCATTACTGCAGATACTAAAGTTGAGTCTGGTGCGATCGTAGTTGATCCCACTACTCATCAAATGACGGGCATCATTATTGGGCTACCCTATCTGAACGCAGTTGCTGCGGCTTATGGCCAATTTTCTCAGGATCTCACTTTTAAGACTTATCAAAGCGCAGAGAAAATTTATGCCTCATATGGCACTACGACTGCCCAGCACTATCAAGCCAGTCCTGAAGACATTCAATTGATGCGTCTCGCATCTGATAGCGGTGTTATTTCAATTGATTTAATTGCCCTCCCAATGAGCGATACGGTTGACACCCTACTACAAGGGAATCCCAACTATTCCTTTGGTGTCTACAGCAACGTTGATCGAGGCTTTAAGGTTGCAGGCATATTGATGTCAACAGATGGAGGGCCGCAGCTCAAGCTGGCCTATCTCTCTAAACCCTACAACGATACCACTGGCTTTCCGGATGGCTGGCGGGGTATGGCTTACTATACTCAAGATCAGGTTGATCACTACGCTAAGCTGGCCTATGAAAAAAATATCCCATTCTTTTGCTACAGCAATGGTGATGCAGGCATTGATATGGCTTTAGCCGCCATTAAAAAAGCAATTGCTGAAACTGGGATTACGGAAGATCGCCGCTCGACCATCTCCCATTCGTTTTTTGCAAGAGAAGATCAGCTTGATGACTACAAAGCCAATCATATTATTGCCATTACTTTATCTAATCATATATGGTTGTATGGAGATATCTATTTAGATATCGTTGGCGAGGAACGCGCCGA
Organism: Polynucleobacter sp. MWH-Adler-W8; assembly: GCF_001889925.1. NCBI lineage: Bacteria > Pseudomonadati > Pseudomonadota > Betaproteobacteria > Burkholderiales > Burkholderiaceae > Polynucleobacter > Polynucleobacter sp. MWH-Adler-W8. The sequence continues at coordinate 102,127 of NZ_LZFI01000004.1, forward strand.
TTATTTTTGCCCCATGGTGACGGCGCATAACAAAGGGATAGTAGTAGGAATCCATAATGACGTTCCCTCTTCTGGGCCGGACTGCTTATTTACAATTTGGAGTGCAGTCAATCGCAAAACAATGTCTGGAAAAACATTGGGTACTAAGGAAAAGATGGACCCTTACCTAGCATTGCAGGCATTCACAAGCAATGCTGCCTATGTGTATCGCGAGGAGAATACGAAGGGTAAGATCCTGCCTGGCATGTTGGCAGATTTAGTGGAGTTGGATCAAAATCCTTTAACGATTGATCCAGATGCAATCAAAGATATTAAGGTGGTCAACACTATCAAAAATGGCAAAGTGATTTACTCCAGGAATGTCGAGTAGGCATTAAGAATGCGTCGGATTCATCGACGGGGGTGTTCACTTAAGCCTATAGCAATCATCAGACCCATTAGGCGCAATGAATTGGCCACTGCTTAACTACGTCTAACCCTTACAGTCTCAAATAGACAAACTGCCGCTGCAGTTGAAACGTTGAGCGACTCCACTCTTGGATCAATTCGGATTGACACACCTTTGGCTTGAGCAATCAAATCGTCTGATACACCTTGCCCTTCGCTACCCATTACCCAGGCGACTGGATATAGCAGGTCTTTTTTCAGAGAGTAAAGATCTTGCTCTGCGTCTGCCGTGGTTGCTAATAGCTGCGCAGTGACTGCGCTCAAAACTTGATGATTGGACCAGCCCTCATATAAATCTAGAAGTTTGTGTGCGCCCATACCTGCGCGCAATACTTTTGTAGACCACAGATGGGCACAGCCTGATAAAGCGATGACTTGGGTAAAGCCTGCGGCTGCTGCAGTGCGCAGAATAGAGCCGACGTTACCAGCATCTTGTACGCGATCCAATATCACCACATCACCCTCTAAGGTTGAAATGGATTGTGGTGTTGCGAGCGTGGATTGTGGAAGATCAAGCAAGCCTGCAATATGCGGCGCATTCACTAAATCAGAGAGCAAATCCCAAAGCGCGCTATCCAAATGAAATACCTTAGTCTGAGGACAAATTTCTAGGTGCTCATAAACAGCTTGGAAGATTTCTGCATTCTTTAAGCCGAGCTCCGAAGTGAGCAAAGTTTTTAAGGCGGGATCACCCACCCAAGTCTGTACTAGATGAATACCTTCTAGCAATGCTTGTCCGCTGGCGAGCCTAGCCTTCTGCCCTTTTGAGCCGGTAGCCTGTAGGTTGCGAATCTCTTTAAATAGCGGATTCTCTTTGGAGGTGATGAGATCAAAGTTCATAACTTAGTTTGCTATTGATTCCAGCACTTTTCGCACTGGTGAAAAGCTTCTTCTGTGTTCATCGCATGCGCCGTATTGTTTAAGGGCCGCAAAGTGGGCTTCAGTTGGATAGCCCATATGTTGTGCAAACCCATATTCTGGATGACGCTCATGCAATATTTGCATCTGGCGATCACGCGTGACTTTGGCCACAATCGATGCCGCTGAAATTGCAGGTTCCTTAGCATCACCCTTCACAATCGCTTCTGCAGCAATTGGCAACTCTGGACAACGATTGCCATCAATCAATGCTTTATCAGGCCAAGTACCTAAGCGAGTAGTCAGATCTTCAATTGCCCTACGCATCGCCAGCATCGTGGCCTGCAAAATATTAATCTCATCGATCTCAGCTGGACTGGCTTCGCCAACGCCCCAGGCTTTTGCCTTTTCCATAATCTGCTCGTAGAGATATTCGCGACGAACAGCAGTTAACTTCTTAGAATCTTTTAAACCTTCAATTGGATTATTAGGATCAAGCACTACGGCACCAGCAACCACTGCACCAACCAACGGTCCACGCCCTGCTTCATCTACTCCGCAAACCCAAATGAGACTCATACGCTTACTTGTTTCTTGCGATTATTGGCGATTGTCTGAGCTATCGCTTGCGCAACTAATAAACCCGTAGGACGACGCAAAGTTTCATGCATCTGCGAAAAGCGTTCTTTGAGTTTGGCAACTTTAGCTGGATGCTCTAACCAGACTTGTACGGCATGAGCTAGTTTTTCTGGAGTGGCATCATCTTGTAGAAGCTCAGGAACAACAAATTCGCCGCACAAGATATTTGGCAGACCTACATAAGGCATGTAGCCTTGGCGTTTCATGATCTGCGCTGTTAACCAAGGCACTTTATAAGAAATCACCATCGGCTTTTTCCATAAAGCTGCCTGCAGAGTGGCTGTACCACTTGCAATTAAGACTACATCGGATGCTTCAAGCACCTCATCAGCCATGCCATCTAACAAATGAATCTGGATATCTGGATTAGTGTTATTTGTCTTAAGTAAAAGCCGCTCAAGAGGCTCACGTAATCGCGGTGTTGCTACCGGAATTAAAAAGTTCAGCTTCTGCCCTTTTAATCTATTAGCTAATAACTGCATTGTTTCAAAAAAGACGGGGGCTATGAGCTCAATCTCTGATCCACGGCTTCCAGGTAAGACGGCAATTACCAATCCTTCAAGTGAAGTAGTGGGAATTTTAAGGTGTTTACTTAATTTTTCTCGCGCTTGCTCAATATTAGGCTCAAGTGGAATTTCACTTGCCAATGGATGACCCACATAAGTCGATGCCACACCAGCTTTGTCATAAATTTCAGTCTCAAAGGGGAAGATGCAAAGCATGCGCTCTACTGCTTGGGAGATCTTCTTAATGCGCCCTGCTCGCCAAGCCCAAATAGAAGGGGAAACCAAATGCAAGGTCGGAATACCTGCTTTACGTAATTGCAACTCAACACCCAAATTAAAGTCAGGCGCATCAATTCCCAGATAAACATCCGGGCGACCTTCGTTGAGGAGGTTTTGAATCAGATCTTTACGAAGTTTCAGAATGGCTGGAAGCTGCTTAATAGCCTCTACATAACCTCGCACACTTAAGGTTTCCATGGGCCAATCAGAGCGCATGCCCTCGGCTTGCATGCGTGGGCCACCAATGCCATAAACTTCAAGGCCGGCCATATCCGGAATTTGATTTAGCGCACTAAGAACTGGCGCTGCTAATAGATCGCCAGAAGGTTCGCCAGCTACACAAGCTAACTTTGGCAAAGTAATTCCGTTACCGAATAATGCCGCGCGTTGATGCGGCAATAAAGTCATGGAACTGCGCGAGCTTCTCAGCAGTAACTGCATCTGCCGCTGAAGCAACAACCAGCTTCTGAATCTCTACTTTCGCATCTTCAAAACTCAGGCCATCCTTATAAAGTACTTTATAGGCTTGACGTAAGGCAGAGATTGTTTCACTTGAGAAACCTCGGCGCTTTAAACCCTCAACGTTAATACCATGAGGAGAAGCCTTATCACCCGCAGCAATCACGAATGGCGGGATATCTTGTACTAGTGCAGAAGCACCACCCAACATCGCATGTTGACCAATACGAACAAATTGATGTACGCCAGACATACCGCCCATGATGGCCCAATCTTCGACCTGAACATGGCCAGCTATTTGCGCATTGCTTGAAAAAATCGTGTGATTGCCAACCTGGCAATCGTGAGCAATGTGTACATAAGCCATGATCCAGTTATCGTTACCGATGCGAGTAATGCCTTCGTCTTGTGACGTTCCCGTATGAATCGTAGTGAACTCACGCACAGTATTGCGATCGCCAATAATCAACTGGGTTGGCTCGCCACGGTATTTCATATCCTGCGGAGGGCCGCCAATGGCCGCAAAATGGGCAAAGCTATTTTGCGCACCGATTGTGGTGTAACCCTCAATCACTGTATGAGAGCCCACTTTAGTTCCAGCGCCAATCTTCACGTTAGGACCAATGACGGAATACGGGCCAACCTCAACATCGCCAGCTAGCTCAGCCTTACTGTCTACTACAGCAGTTGCATGAATCCGAGTCATTACGCGCCTTTCGTACGAACCGCACAAGTGATATTAGCCTCTGCAGCAATCTCACCATCCACAGTTGCCTTAACAGCAAACTTATAAATACCAGCGCGACCGCGCTCTAATGTGGCAGTCATAATTAACTGATCACCAGGTAACACAGGCTTTTTAAAGCGCGCGCCATCAATACCGGCAAAGTAATAGATTGCATCTTCCGCGCGTTCTTCAGAGAATGTTAGCAAAGCAGCAGTTTGAGCTAAAGCCTCAATAATTAAGACACCAGGCATGACTGGGAAATCTGGGAAATGGCCCTGAAAGAAAGGCTCATTCATGGTGACGTTTTTTAATGCGGTGATGCTTTCACGCGGGGTAATTTCTAATACGCGGTCTACCAATAGGAATGGGTAGCGATGCGGTAGCAATTGAAGAATCTTATTGATGTCGATTGCGATTGGTGTGCTCATAAATGACCCGCTGAAAAGTAAATATTAATTTTGGTTCTACAGAATCTCAAGACTCTGTAGATTTGTTTTTATCTAACAAGCGCAAGCGCTGACGTATTTTATCTAGCCCACGCAAGATAGCAGCGTTTTTCTCCCAAGCGCCGTGGAGCATTGATGGATAAACGCCTGTGAAATGCTGCCCAGGCTCTGTAATAGAGCGAATAATGGAAGTGTTACCAGAAACCGTTGTTCTATCGGCAATCGTGAGATGGCCCGCAAAGTTTGCTGCGCCGCCAATGATGCAGTAATTACCAATTTTGGTGCTGCCAGAGATGGCAGCACATCCAGCAACAACGCAGCAATTACCGATCACTACGTTATGCGCTATTTGCACCTGATTATCAATTTTGGTTCCTGCACCTACAACCGTATCACTCATCGCGCCACGATCAATCGTGGTTGAGGCCCCAATCTCCACATCATTGCCAATAACCACTCGCCCCGTCTGAGGAATCTTGACCCACTCCCCACCTGTGGCAGAAAAGTCTGGGGCAAAACCAAAGCCATCGGCACCAATGACTGCGCCACTATGAATAATGCAACGCTCACCAATCTGAGTGTTGTAATAAATAGAAACCGATGGATAAATCAGCGTATCGCTTGCAATAATGCTATCCCTGGCAATGTTGGAATTTCCCAGAATTGAAACACGTTCGCCTAACTTTACGCCTGCGCCAATCTGAACAAATGGTCCAATGTGGCAGGAAGATGGAACGCTCGCAGTGGGATCAATAACTGCACTAGGATGTATTCCGGGAGCGTAGATTGGGCTAATCACTTTTGCAAAGTGCTGCGCCATTCTAGCGAATGTAGCGTATGGATTTTTAGAAACAAAGTACACCCGCTTTGCAGAATGCGCGCTAGGATTTGACTGTAAAAACTCTAAATCAGACTTGCCAACAATCAAGGCGCCAGCAGCGCTATCACTCGCCTGCTGTCTGTAAAGGGGATTAGAAAGGAAGGATATCTGATCTGCCTGCGCTCGCTCCAAAGGAGCGAGACCAGTAAATCCGTGGAAAGCCTCCCCCACCAAGCTTGCTTGAAACTGTTCGGCCAGCTCAATGGCGGTCGGCATAAAGCTTACTTCTGGCTATTTAAAGCCTTGATAACGTCATCGGTTACATCAGCCTTAGGGCTGACATAAGCAGCTTCTTGAACAATGACATCAATTTTTCTTTGTTCTGCAATTTGTTTCAATACCGCATTTGCTTTTTCTGCAATCTTGGCGCGCTCTTCGAAAGTACGCTGATTGAGATCTTCAGTAAATTCGCGTTGCTTACGTTGCAGCTCACGATCCTGATCGGCCAACTCACGTTGGCGACGAACGCGCTCAGCTTCATTCATCACGGCACCATCACGATCTAACTTTTCAGCAGCAGATTTAATTTTTTGAGCGCTATCGCGCAAATCGTTCTGGCGCTTAGTAAATTCGTTCTGCAAGCGAGTTTGCATTGCTTTAGCTAGATTGGACTCATTGAAGACTTTCTCAGAGTTCACAACTGCAACGCGCGTTCCTGCATCTTGAGCAAAAACTTGAGAGGTTGCGACCACTGTCATAGCAGCAATCAAGCCAACTTGAATCCATTTAGAAGATTGATAAAGCTTCATAAAACTTTCCTTAAACAATTAAAACGCTGTACCCACCTGGAACTGCAAACGCTGGATATTGTCCGTTGGTTGTGACTTATACGGAATACCGTAGCTGAATTTCAGTGGTCCCAGTGGTGATATCCATGATAAACCCAATCCGTAGGAATATCGCAGAACCAGATTGATGTTTTCCCCAAAGGCATTACCGCCATCTACGAATGTGAATAGGCGCAAGGTCTTATCAACGCCAGATCCTGGAACGGGGAAGGTATATTCCACGTTGGAAACAATCTTAGATTGACCACCTGTTGGCTGATAAGCGCCAATAATGGTGTTGTAGTACTGAGGCCCCAAGGATCCAGGGGCATAGCCGCGAACCGACCCAATACCACCAACGTAGTAGTTTTTAGTAATTGGGAAGGGCTTGCTGCCATATGCCTCACCATAGCCAACCTCGCCGTTAAAGGACAAGATATTACCCTTTGAAAATGAGTGATATTTCTGGTACTGACCATAGATGCGATAAAAGGTGAGATCGCCAACCGGCGTGCCAACTTCACCAGATAACTGCTGCAAGGAGCCTTCCGAAGGAATCAATGTGCTGTCACGACCATCGCGCGCCCAACCCACTGTTACAGGCACGTTATAAGTTGTCACGGTACCAGGATAGCCCGGCGATGGCACGCCGTAACTCATTGCATAGTTCAAGTACGGTACCGGCGTATTGGACGAAGTATTAATTTGGAAAACTTCCAAACCGGTTCCAAAAAATACTCTGTCTACTTCGGTATACGGCACGCCAAATTTAATGTTCGAGCCAACGGATTTAATCTGATAATCAGGATCACCAGCGTAATACAAAGGCTTGGATGAGCGATAGTAAAGATCGGTATAACGACTGATGCCATCTTCGGTGAAGTATGGGTCGTAATTAGAGAGAGTTAAATTTTGAGTAATCTTACCGAGGGAAGCATTTAAGCCAACAGAAGTGCCGGTACCAAAGGCATTATCTTGATTAATACCTGCAGACAAAATCAACTTCTCGGTTGAGGAGAAACCTGCACCAACGGTAATTGCTCCTGTTGGCTTCTCAGCTACTTTGACATTGACATCAACCTGGTCAGGAGATCCAGGGACATCTTCTGTAGTGATGTCAGTCTCAGTAAAGTAACCCAAGCGACCTAAACGCTTTTTAGATAAATCGATCTTGTCACTATCAAACCAAGAGCTTTCGAACTGACGCATTTCGCGACGAATCACTATATCGCGAGTTTTGGCGTTTCCAGAAATTGCCACTTGGCGCACATAGATACGACGACCAGGATCCACCACCAAGGTCAAATCTACCTCAGCTACGTCGCGACGAATATCTGGTTGCGGATTGATAGTTGCAAATGCATAACCATAAGAACCCAAGATTTCAGCAATTGCCTTGGTGCTCTCGGTTAATTTAGCTGACGAGAAAGTATCCCCGGGCTTCAAAACAACCAACTGCATCAACTCTGCTTCTTTGCCTAAAGTTTCTCCTGCTAAGCGCACATCCTTAACGGTAAACTTTTTACCCTCACGAATACTAATGGTGAGGTAGATACCCTTTTTATCCGGGGTAATCGACACCTGAGTGGACTCAATCACAAACTCGAGATAACCACGATTAAGGTAATAAGATCGAATGGACTCCAAGTCAGCGGTTAACTTTTGCTTAGAATAAAGATTGTCTTTACTATACCAAGATAACCAACCGCCAGTTTTTAACTGCATCTCACTTTTTAAAGTGCCTTCACTGAACACTTCGTTACCAATGAAATTAATCTCTTGAATTTTGGCAACAGGACCCTCATCAATATTGAAATAGACGGCCACTTGATTGCGCTCAACTGGGGTAACTGTAGCAATAACCTCAGCCGCATACATCCCTTTACCAACGTATTGGCGCTTTAATTCTTGCTCTGCTTTATCAATGAGTGCTTTGTCATAAAAACGCGCCTCAGCAACACCAACTGTTTTTAAAGACTTACGAACGATCTCGGAATCAAACTCTTTCATCCCGGTAAATTCAATACGAGAAATGGTTGGGCGCTCTTCCACGATCACAATTAGAACGTTGCCCTGCTCTTGAATTTGCACGTCTCTAAAAAATCCAGTGCTATACAAAGCCTTGATCGATTCAGCACCTTTTTCTTCGTTAAAGGTATCGCCCACCTGAACCGGCAAATAACTAAATACCGTTCCGGGTTCTACGCGCTGCAAACCTTCAACACGAATATCCTTCACCACAAATGACTCGGCCGCAGAGGCATTCAGACTCAACCCAATCGCAGAGAATACCAATATATGGGTGATGAAGCGGGCAAAAATACGAAAAGAATGTGTCAGAGGATTCAAGGCGAAATATAGCGTTGTAAATCGTTAAACAAGGCCAGTAATGACATAGAAATCAGCAAAATAAAGCCCACTTTTTGGAGCTGCTCCTGCATTGATGTCGAAATCCGCTTACCGGCGACCAACTCCCATGCATCATACAGTAGCTGACCCCCATCAAGCATTGGAAAAGGGAGCAAATTCAGCAAACCAATGCTAATACTCATAAGCGCCAAAAAGGCTAAAAATGGCTGCCACCCTACCTGGGCTGATTTCCCCGCCATGTCCGCAATACTGAGGGGTCCGCCCAGCTGTTTTAAGGAGGTATTTCCGGTAAATAATCCTGCCATTAGCCTTGCAGAAACCTTGGTAATTACCCACACCCTCTTTGAAGCAAAAATGAGGGCATCTACTGGCCCTAATTTCAAGTCCTGCCACTGCGCCAACGGTGTCAATGCAGGCAGAATGCCTAGAGCCAACATCGGATCCTGATGAGGACTGATTTTGGGCAAATCCTTGGCATAAAAGGACTTTATTGAGCTTCCGCCAGTAGGTGTTGCTAGCTCTAGAGCAAATCCGTCCTCCCCCGTAAGCGCATCCATCAAGTTCCAGCGCAAGGCATTCCAGCTCGGTACGGGGTCAAAATCCCCCAAAAGGGGCGCACCACTCTCCTCAGAGCCCAAATTCTGCCAACCAACTACCCGATCACCCGCTATTACTCCCAGCTTGGCAGCAATAGAATGTTCAGGGGGATTTTGCAGAACGGCTGGTAATTGTGGGGCGCCGGAAATATAGATCAGGGCAAAAAAGACAATCGCTAAAAAGAAATTGGCCAATGGGCCAGCAGCCACAATCAATGATCTCTGCCATAGCGGCTTTTTATCAAACGCTTCAGATTCATCGGCCGAAGTAATCACTTGCTGACGATCTCGACCATCAAGCAATTTCACATAGCCGCCCAATGGAATTGAAGCTAATACCCACTCTGTATTATTTTTTGCATGGTAAGTGAATAGCGGTTTACCAAAGCCAATTGCGAAGCGAAGGACTCGAACACCACAACAACGAGCAGCAAAGAAATGCCCAAACTCATGAAAGCTAACCAAGACACCCAGGGTTAACAAAAAAGCCGCGAGAGTAATCAATGCCTGCAAAGAATTTCCTTCACCACTACTTGCGCCGCTTGACGAGCGCGAGCATCCACATCCAAAATTAACTCTAGCGAGTCAGCATTCACGGAAGAAATAGTGTTCAACACGCTGTCCACCACGCAGGAAATTTGCAAATACGGCAGGCCTTCATCTAAGAACGCTGCTACTGCAACTTCATTAGCAGCGTTCAGAACTGCTGGCGCAGTACCACCAGCTTTAGCGGCAGCAAACGCCAATGACAGGCAAGGAAAGCGCTCTAGCTCTGGATCGGTAAAACTTAAATTTGCTAACTGAGTCAAACTGAGCGGGGCTACACCTGCTTCAATACGCTCCGGCCACGCCAGGCCGTAAGCAATAGGGGTTCGCATATCGGGCTGACCCAGTTGAGCTAGCACAGAACCATCACGATAACGAACCATTGAATGCACAACGCTTTGCGGATGGATTAATACTTTAATTTTCTCTAAAGGCAAACCAAATAACCAAAACGCCTCGATCACTTCAAGACCCTTGTTCATCATCGTCGCAGAATCAACTGAAATTTTTCTACCCATCACCCAGTTGGGGTGTGCGCAAGCTTGCTCGGGAGTAATGCCGGCCAATTGATCAAGGGGCGTATTTCTGAATGGTCCACCGGAGGCGGTCAACCACAGTTCTTCAACCCCTAAGCTCGGATTAGGGGTTTTAGAAAATTGATTAGGCAGACATTGAAAGATGGCATTGTGCTCACTATCGATTGGCAGTAATTCTCCGCCCCCTAACTTCATCGCCTGCATAAACAAATCGCCAGACATCACCAAGGCTTCTTTATTTGCGAGCAACACTCTTTTGCCAGCTTTTGCAGCAGCCAAGGCAGACACCAATCCTGCGGCACCTACAATCGCAGCCATAACGGTATCGCAATGCGATTCAGTAACAGCGCTAACTAAAGCTTGCGGTCCATACAAGACTTGAGTATTGATTTTTTTCTCGAGCAAAATCTTGCTTAAGCGAGCAGCGCCGTCAGCATCCGCCACTACCGCAATATTGGGTCTAAATTCAGCGCATTGCTCTGCCAGCAAATCTACCTGCTTAGCTGCGGTAAGTGCGACTACCTTAAAACGATCTGGATGAGCACGAATCACATCGAGCGTATTAACGCCGATGGAGCCAGTAGAACCTAGGATGGCGACCTGCTTGACTGGCATTACACAAATCCTGCCAAGAGCGCTGCGATTGGCATTGCCGGAATCAAAGCATCCACCCGATCTAATACGCCGCCATGTCCTGGCAATAAATGACTGGAGTCTTTGACGCCAGCTAAACGCTTTAACTGAGACTCAAATAAGTCCCCAAAAATACTGAAGGCAGTTAATACCGTCACCATCAGGAACATGGGAACCCAACCAAAGCGAATGGCCCATGCACCAAACAAAGTCGATTCAAAAGGCAAGAAGTAAACGCATAAGAATGCATAAACATAACAAAGTATTAAACCGCCGATAGCACCTTCAATCGATTTACCTGGACTAATTTGCACAGCAAGCTTGTGTTTACCAAACGCCTTACCTACAAAGTAAGCCCCAATATCAGCAATCCACACTAGAGCCATACTACTAAGCAAAAAGATCAGGCCTAACTCACGCAAGAACACCAATGCAAACCAGGTGGCTGGCAATAAAATTAAACCGAGAACCACATAAAAGGGTCGCAGCTTTTCTAGCGAAAGATTGATGCCTTTGGCCAATATAAATGGTGCAACAAAGAACCAGAAAATGACGGCTAGAAGTAATAAGGCAAATTGCCATGAGGCGTTTTGCATGCCCAGCAAAAACAAAATAATGGCCAAGCAAAATAATGCGTATAGCCAGGCTGCACGCCCTACCTCAGGTGCTAGTAAGCGACTCCATTCCCAAGCGGCGGCCAACAAAGCCACCAAGAAGAATGCATCAACATACATTGCCGGGAGCAAAAACAGAATGGGTAGCAATACCGCCAATAGAACAAGGGCGGTAATGACTCGGGTTTTTAACATGGAGAATTAAGTTCAGTAATTAGCAGCGTCAAACTGCATCACTCATTGCTTGAGATGCAAGCTGAGCACTGGTACGACCAAAACGGCGCTCGCGCTGGCTAAACCAGTCAAATGCCTTGTGCAATTCTTTCTCATCAAAGTCAGGCCACAAAACATCTGTGAAGTACAACTCGGTATATGCCAGTTGCCATAACAAGAAATTACTCACGCGCTGCTCGCCACCAGTGCGGATAAACAAATCTGGCTCTGGTGCGTAAGCCATTGAAAGATGAGGTTGAAGCAATTCTTCAGTAACCTGTTCTGGCCTCAAATTGGGGTTAGCAGAAAGGCATTGGCGCATTGCCTGCAAGATATCCCAGCGACCACCATAGTTAGCGGCGATCGTAAAAGTTAATCCTTTGCACCCAGCAGTCTTTTGTTCAGAGAATTGCACCATCTCCTGGATGGCAGAATCAAAACGGCTCAGGTCGCCAATTAAACGCAAAGCAATATCGTTTTCTGCCAGACGAGACACTTCACCCTTGAGTGATTTCAGAAATAACTTCATCAAGAAGCCTACTTCTTCTGGTGGGCGACGCCAGTTCTCTGAGCTAAAGGCAAATACAGTGAGATATTCAACACCAAGCTTGCGGCACTCTTCAACGATTTTTCGCACAGCACTCAAACCTTCTGAGTGCCCAGCTACACGAGGCATCATGCGCTTGCTAGCCCAACGCCCATTGCCATCCATGATGATCGCCACATGGCGAGGTATAGCACTTACCTCCGGGATGGCTAGAGTTGAACTAGAGTGTTGAGTCATGAGAGGCTAAAAATTCAAGGCGGCTTTAAACCGTCATGATCTCTTTTTCTTTTTCAGAAACGATCTTATCGACATCAATCACTGCTTTATCCGTCATCTTCTGAATTTCATCAGTAGCGCGGCGCTCTTCATCCTCGGAAATTTCCTTGTCTTTGGTAAGACGCTTTAAATGCTCATTTGCATCGCGACGCAAATTACGAACAGCAATCTTAGTTTCTTCACCCTCATTCTTAACAACCTTAGTGAGGTCGCGGCGGCGCTCTTCAGTCAAAGCAGGCATTGGCACGCGGATTACAGTACCCTGAGATGCTGGGTTTAAGCCAAGATCAGAATCACGAATCGCTTTTTCAATCACCGCAACCATCGTTTTTTCAAATGGTTGAACGTTGATGGTGCGCGCATCTGCTAAGCCTAGGCTAGCAACCTGACTTAATGGCGTTGGGTTACCGTAATAATCCACCTGAATGTGCTCCAGAATTCCTGGGTTGGCACGGCCAGAACGAATCTTGGCTAAATTGGTCTTCAAAGCCTCAAGAGACTTTTGCATCTTTTGATCGGTATTGGTTTTAATTTCTGCTGCAGACATCAGGCCCCCTATTAAATATGTACCTTAAACGTGTACTAAAGTACCTTCAGGTTCACCTTGCACTACACGCATTAATGCGCCTGGCTTGAGAATTGAAAATACTTTGATTGGTAATTTGCGATCACGGCACAATGCAAATGCAGTTGCGTCCATAACCTGTAGATTCTTGATTAATGCTTCATCAAACGTAATGGTTTTATATAAAGTTGCTGTTGGATCTTTTACTGGATCAGCGCTGTAGATTCCGTCTACCTTGGTTGCCTTGAGCATGATCTCAACACCCATCTCAGCCCCACGCAGAGCGGCAGCAGTATCAGTAGTAAAGAATGGATTGCCCGTACCTGCTGCGAAAATAACGACTTTACCCTCACCCATCGCGCGGATTGCACGTGGACGAATGTAGGGCTCAACCACTTGATCCATACGAAGAGCGGATTGCACGCGCGCCTCAACACCTTTTTGACGCAAGGCATCTTGCAATGCTAAAGAATTCATCATGGTTGCCAACATGCCCATGTAATCGGCAGTTGCACGATCCATACCAGCAGCACCACCTGCAACCCCACGGAAAATGTTTCCGCCGCCAATCACAATCGCTAGCTCTACTCCGATATTCACAATAGCGGCGATTTCTTTAACCATGGAATCAATAGTGACTGGATTGATGCCAAAAGCATCATCACCCATAAGGGCTTCACCAGATAGTTTTAGGAGGACTCGTTTGTAGGCTGGCATGTTTTTTATTTTCCGTAATTTGCTAAGTAATTAACTTACTTAGCTTATTGATCTTTAAGCACTTTTTAATATCTCCGCCAAATTATAAAGGGCTTGGGAGGGATCAAAGAAAAGGGCACAGAAACTAAGGTTTCTATGCCCTTTTGGGTATTACTAACCAGCGGGGAAAGCCCCAAACTAGCCTATTAAGCTGTTGCTTTAGAGGCAGCAGCTACCTGTGCAGCTACTTCAGCCGCAAAGTCATCTTGACGCTTCTCAATGCCCTCACCTACAACAAACATGGTGAAACCCTTGATTGTTGTATTTGCAGCCTTGAGCATTTGCTCTACAGATTGCTTGTCGTTTTTAACGAAAGTCTGGTTCAACAAAGAAACCTCTTTGAGGTACTTCTGAATAGAACCTTCAACCATCTTTTCAACGATTTCCGGTGGTTTGCCAGATTCAGCAGCCTTTTGAACGGCAACGCTACGCTCAACCGCAATTGCTTCAGCAGGAACGTCAGCCATCGACAAGGCCACTGGCTTCATTGCAGCAATATGCATTGCTACATCTTTAGCAGCAGTCTCGTCACCTTCGAACTCAACCATTACACCAATACGGGTGCCATGGAGGTAAGAAACCAACTTGTTGCTACTAGCAAAACGCTTGAAGCGACGCGGCATGATGTTCTCACCGATCTTACCGATCAATGCGCTACGAACTTCATCAACAGTTTGACCGTTCAATGGCAATGCTAACAATGCAGCAACATCAGCCGGATTCTGGTCAGCAACCAACTTCACGCAGTCATTAACAAATGCCAGGAAGTCGTCGTTCTTAGAAACGAAATCGGTTTCGCAGTTCACTTCTAACAAAGCACCAGTAGTGCCATTGATAGAAGTAGCAACGATACCTTCAGCTGTTACACGAGAAGCTGCTTTACCAGCTTTGCTACCCAGCTTTACACGCAGAATTTCTTCTGCACGAGCCATATCACCATCAGCCTCAGTCAAAGCCTTTTTGCACTCCATCATCGGAGCATCAGTTTTGGCGCGTAACTCGCCAACCATTGCAGCGGTAATAGCGGCCATTATTCAGCTTTCCCTTCTTCAACAAACTCTTCTTCGCCTTCTTTAACAGCTGTCAAAATTTCTTGAACAGAGTTAGCCTTGCCTTCGAGGATTGCGTCAGCAATGCCACGTGCATAAAGGAGAACCGCTTTGCTGGAGTCATCGTTACCAGGGATGATGTAATCAACACCTTCTGGTGAGTGGTTGGTATCCACAACAGCGATTACTGGAATACCAAGCTTGTTTGCTTCAGTAATAGCAATCTTGTGGTAGCCAACGTCCACTACAAAAATCGCATCAGGAACACCGTTCAAATCTTGAATACCGCCAAGTGCTTTTTGCAATTTGTCGAGATCACGGTCGTTAGTCAAAGCTTCTTTCTTTGAAAGCTTTTCCCAGTCGCCAGCTTCTTTAGCAACTGCCATGTCTTTCAAACGCTTGAGGGAACCTTTAACAGTTTTGAAGTTGGTGAGTGTGCCACCCAACCAACGGCTGTCGATGTAAGGCATACCAGCACGAGCAGCTTCTTCAGCAATGATCTCGCGTGATTGACGCTTAGTACCAACAAATAAAATAGTGCCACGATTGGAAGCAATTTGCTTTGCAAATTTCAGGGCATCCTGAAACATTGGCAATGTTTTTTCCAAGTTGATGATGTGGATTTTGTTGCGATGACCGAAAATAAATGGGGCCATCTTTGGGGACCAGAAGCGAGTTTGGTGACCAAAATGGCAACCGGCTTCCAGCATTTGACGCATAGTTACTGACATAACTTCTCCTAAGGGTTGTTTCTAAAGTTGAGTCCTAGCTGCGCTAAAAAACGCCACCCTGGAAGGCTCAACTCGCGATTTCAAGTCCAAAATAGACCTGAGGACAAAATTATAGCTTAAATATCAATGCTCTAGCCAGCCTCTCCCCCAAGCAATAAAAGGGGGCTACCCTCAAAATGATCCCCAGAAGCCCCAAAAACGGGATACTTGCCTAAATTTTAGGCAATAATGGCAAGCTAAAACTCTCCAAGTCGTTGATAATCAAGGCATGAATAGTGTATTTACTGCAGAAAAAGACATCCTCGGGATGCGCGAAGCTGGCCGCTTAGCCAGCGAAGTTTTGGATCATGTGGCTCCTCACGTCAAGGCCGGGGTTACCACTGGAGAGCTAGACCGGATTTGCCATGAATACATGCGCGATGTCCAGAAGACTATTCCAGCCCCATTAAATTATCAGCCACCTGGGTACCCACCCTTCCCAGCATCCATCTGCACTTCCGTGAATGATGTGATCTGCCACGGCATTCCAGGAGACAAAGTTCTCAAAACTGGTGATGTTGTGAACCTCGACATCACTGTCATTACTCCTGATGGCTACTACGGTGACACCAGCCGTATGTTCATGGTGGGTGAAGTTTCCGTCATGGCTAAACGCCTTACGCAAATTACTTTTGAATGCATGTGGTTGGGAATTGCTCAAGTGAAACCAGGCGCATCACTCGGCGATATTGGTCACGTCATTCAGACTCATGCAGAAAAAGCGGGTTACTCAGTAGTGCGTGAGTATTGCGGTCATGGCATTGGCAAAGTGTTTCACCAAGATCCACAGATTCTTCACTACGGCAAACCGGGCACTGGTGAAAAACTAGAAGTCGGCATGACCTTTACGATCGAACCCATGATCAACGCGGGCAAACGAGACATTCGCACCATGCCTGACCAGTGGACCGTGAAGACAAAAGACCGCAGCCTGTCAGCCCAATGGGAACATACGCTGTTGGTTACTCCAACAGGCGTTGAGGTGCTTACTTGGTCAGAAGGTAGCAACCCACCTCCCGATTGCGTTAAAGGCCTTTCATTTAGACCGACATTAGTAAGCGCTTAATAGAATGAGTCAGTCGCAAGCAGTTGGCAATGTTATTGATGCAACTAGCCTGCGTGCCGCTCGCGAAATTGCTTACGACGAGTTTAGAAAAACACAGTCTGTTGGTAAATTAACTAAGCAACTTGCTAAGTTAAGCGATCAACTCCTCTCCCATCTCTGGAATAGCTGCGGCTTAAATAATGAAGCTACCTTAGTCGCAGTTGGCGGATTCGGTAGAGGCGCACTATTTCCTTACTCCGATATTGATATTCTGATTCTGCTGCCTGCTGATGAAGAACAGGCTAGAGCTCTTTCAAAGCAAGTTGAGCAATTTGTTGCAAGCTGCTGGGATACCGGATTGGAAATTGGCTCCTCAGTCAGAAATGTTGCTGAATGCATCTCTGAGTCAGAGCAAGACATTACCGTGCGCACCTCACTTTTAGAAGCGCGACTCATTTGTGGCAAGAAGCAGCTCTTTAAAGACTTTGCCAAAGCTTTTGAAGCGGCAATGGACCCCAAAGCCTTCTTTCAGGCCAAACAAGCCGAACAAATTCAGCGTCATTACAAATACCAGAACACTCCTTACTCCTTAGAGCCTAATTGCAAAGAGAGCCCTGGGGGCTTACGTGACTTACAGGTCATCACCTGGGTTAGTAAGGCTGCATTATTGGGCGATACCTTCAAGGACCTCAATGAAGCTGGTCTGGTGACGCAGCGCGAACTCACTGAGCTCAAACGCAATCAACGCTTCTTGGAAACCCTGCGCGCCAACCTCCATTTGTTAGCCGGACGCAGGCAAGACGTTCTTGCATTTGATTTGCAAGCAGCATTAGCAGCATCGATGGGAATCAAACAAGAATCCTCACGTCAAGCCAGCGAAGCCATTATGCGTCGCTATTACTGGGCAGCTAAAGCAGTTACACAGCTTAATGACGTTCTCTTGCAAAACATTGAAGCCCTACTCTTTCCGCAAGAGTCTAAGACAATCCTCTCTATTCCGGGCGAAGGTAATGAGCACTTTATTGAGCGTCAGGGGGTATTGGATATTACCGACCCGCAACTCTTTCAGAAGCATCCTGAACAAATTCTAAGAACCTTCTTGGTATTTGCTCAAACCTCAAATGTAAAGAGCCTGTCTGCAACTATTTTTAGAGCTCTATATAACGCTCGCACCAAGATGGATGGCAAGTGGCGAGCCGACCCTGTCAATAGAGCGCTCTTCATGGAGTTGCTAAAGCAACCTGAAGGCGTCAGTCGCGCCTTTCACCTCATGAATCGCAGCAGCGTTCTTGGTCGCTACCTTCCAGCCTTCCGCAAGATTGTTGGGCAGATGCAGCATGACTTATTTCATGTGTATACCGTTGATCAACACATCTTGATGGTGCTGCGGAATGTACGCCGCTTCATGGTTGTGGAACATACCCATGAATTCCCCTTTTGTAGCAGCCTCATTGCTCACTTTGAAAAACCTTGGTTACTGGTTATTGCCGCACTCTTCCATGACATTGCCAAAGGACGTGGTGGTGATCACTCGCAATTAGGCAGAGCTGATATGCGCAAGTTTGCTAAGGATCATGGCTTAGATAAAAAAGATACCGAGCTATTAGTATGGTTGGTTGCCGAGCACCTCAACATGAGTCAAACCGCTCAGAAACAAGACATCACCGACCCAGATGTCGTGAAGGCATTTGCCAGAAAAGTAGGTGATGAGCGTCACCTTACTGCGCTCTATTTGTTAACCGTGGCTGACGTGCGCGGAACCAGTCCTAAGGTTTGGAATGCCTGGAAAGGCAAGCTACTTGAGGATCTATATCGTGCGACCTTAAGAGTGCTCGGTGGAGCCAAGACAGATGCCTCATCAGAATTAGCACAACACCAAGAAGAGTCCAAAGCCAAATTACGTCTGTACGGCATTAATGACGAATCTTATGAAGATTTATGGAAGCAACTAGATGTAGCCTTCTTCCTAAGACAGGACTCATCTGACATTGCGTGGCTCACACGTCATCTATACAACAAGGTGAATAGCGACCAACCGATTGTGAGAGCAAGACTATCCCCCATTGGTGAAGGCTTGCAAGTGGCCGTCTACGTTAAAGACCAAGAGGATCTGTTTGCCAGAATTTGTGCCTACTTTGAAAGACATGGTTTCTCAATTTGGGATGCCCGCATTCATACAACACGGCACGGCTATGCTTTGGACACCTTCCAAATCTCAGGCAGTAACCTAGTAGATGAAGGTGGTAGCTATCGCGACATTATTCAGTTGGTAGAGTTCGAGCTAACTGAGGCTTTAACCAATGCAGAGCCACTCCCCAATCCAAGCATGGGGCGACTCTCCAGACAATCACGCACATTTCCAATTCAGCCACGTGTGCACATGGTGCCAGATGATCGTGGCCGTTATTACACGCTTGCGCTCTCTGCGAGCGACCGTACTGGCTTGCTTTACACAATCTCTAGAGTATTGGCGAAGCATCAGGTATCCATTCATACCGCCAGAATTAATACACTGGGAGAAAGAGTGGAAGACGTTCTATTACTGGATGCAGCAAACCTCGGTAAGAATCCCAAGCTACAGATACAGCTTGAGACAGAATTACTTGAGGCCTTAGGGGCCTAAAGCAATTTAGCTAAAGCACGTTGGATGCGAATGCTTTCAATATCGCTAAAAGCAAACCACTTACATTTAATATCTTCTGCAGATTGCTCTTGTCGTAGGGCTCGCAACCTATAAAGTAGATCTATGTGCAAATGAGCACTCTCACCCTTTTTGGGATTCTCAGGAATCTCGTGAATATCAATGTCAATGGGCTCTTGACTGTTGGCATCTAGCTCGCAGATATAACCAGTTTCCTCATATACCTCCCTAATGGCAGCTTCAACTGGTGAATCCCCTTCATCAATATGACCTCCAGGCTGAAGCCAATGCTTGATATATGGATGAAAGATTAACAGAACCTTGTCAGCTTTAATGACTAAACCACTTGCGGTGATATGCCCAATTCGATTGGTTCTTCTAAAAGAAGATTCATAATTTAAAATCGCATTCACCCGATCTTTAAACGGAGAGATTGATTTAATACCTTCAAGTTTTTGGATGATATTTAAATTAAAATTATTCATTATTAAAGATGATAACTATCAGAACGCTAATTAAAAAAGAAAAAGAAATAAACAAAAAATCTTTTGGTCTTAATTTTTCCCCAAGAAATAAATAAGCAAAAACTGCTCCTAAAAAACCAGTTGCATTTAGTATTGGCCAAACAATCATCAAATTCTTTGCTGTAATTGCAAGAACAAACGTAACCTGCGTCACTAAAGTTAGAGAACCTCGAAAATAAAATCCACCGTGCGAGAGAAACTCTTTTGGAAAGAAGTAAACCCAAGAAAGGCCTCGCCCATAAATCAGAAAAACACCAGAAAAAATAAACCTCCAAAATAAAACAGAGAAGGCTGCCGATAATAAGCTCCAAAACTCCCTGTCATGCGTTGTGTTCAACCCAAAAAAGTATGCGCAAACCCCTTGAGTAGTAAGCATTAAAACTAAGACGACTGCAGATTTATAGGTCTTTCTAAAAACATCAAACCCAGTCGAGAAAATAAATAAAACCAATATTGTCGACAAAAATAAAAAGGATATATAGGAGATTGAATAAAAACCTAAAAATGCCAATGCTATTGGAACCGTAACATCAGCAGCTTTTGATAAAACAGCCACATCTGTCACTCTCAGGCGCTTAAACACAAAAGAAAAAGAATAGGCTACACACTGGATCAAGATCGACATAAATACCAGATCTACAGTCAGCAGATCCTTAAGGCAATTATCAAATGCTGGAGTAAAAAGAATGATTGGAAGCATTAAAAATACTGGCAAAAGATTGTTCCAGTAGCCAATTACTAAAGGGCATGCTTTTTCTTTTTGAAATTGCCTACGGTCAACTACATTAAGTCCAGCGCGACTAAATGTGGAGATAATCGAGGCCAAAACTGGCAAAGAGTCAACCATCAATTAACTGACTCACTAGGCGTACTGATGATGTGATATCCAATTCTCGGCTATGAATCTTTTATCTGGTTCTGGCAGATGTGAAATTGTGTTTCGAGGTGCGTCACATAGACTTCCAATTGAGTAAATAATTTCTCCCTGTACCAACTCAATAAAGCTGTCCACAACAGCACCATGAACGAAATTTACCGAGTTACCTTTATTGTGGATATACACATACTTATCCTTTAGATCGATCTTGCAGGAATACGTCCTCAATGATGCGGAAGCTGCATCAATCTTGTATCGAAGACATGTTGAGAGCTCATCATCGGACGACGTTGCGCAAAATATGTGAAGGCCACTCTTAAATAAATCCTCATCGGCTACTGATAATGATTTATTCCCAGTAGCGCAGAAGAGAACATCTGCTGATCTTAGAAATTCTGATCTAGGCGACGTATGGAAACCAAGAGATAGGGCTGAAGCAAGCAGAATTGGGTTTGTATCAAAGACATCAACCCTGGCCCCTCTTGATAAGAGTGAAAATGCAATGGATCTTCCAATCTTTCCAAATCCAATGACGCCAACGCGCTTCCCAAGGAGAATTAATCCCTGGGTGCGCATAATCGCTTCGGCAGAAAAAACAATTGCCTGCCCAACCAATGAATCTTCAGGCTCTTTAAGGGGGCTACGAGCTACAGATATTACGGGAACCAGATTTTCATTAGAACGCCTCTGCTTAATCAGAGCATCATATTTCTGATGACCATTCTCAGTGTCTTCAACAATACCAACAATTTGCTTATCGAATATTTTTGTAAGGTCTAAGGCGACATGAGAAAAATAACCGCCCATATCTATTATGGCGAATCGCTCATTCTTGATTAAACGATCAATTGCATTAATAAATTGATCGGGGCTAGCCAGTATCTCACTTCGATCAACATCAAAGACGGGATATTGTTTTTTCAAGGCATCTAAGTTAGCAAATTTTTTGGAACTTGCCTTAGGTATAACTCCAGCTATCCTAGCAACTCCAGCTAATGCGGTTAAGAAATTCAGAAATTCAACATTTGCGTGCATCACTACAAGCACGCTATCTACATTTCTGTATCTATTTGGACTAATAATTGAACTAAAAAATCCAGGATATTTCTGCATGGAAGACTTTCAAACAGAAAATCTTAATGAGGGCTGCTAAAAACTGCCACCTGATTTTTGAGTAAGAAACTACTGACATACGCACAATAATTTGTGCGTTAAATTTCTTTTACTTCAATAAATTCAGCATTGTAGATTCATCAATCACTGGCACACCCAGTTCTTCGGCCTTAGTTAGCTTGCTACCAGCATCCGCACCAGCAACTACATAGTCTGTTTTCTTGGAGACTGATCCAGCCACTTTTGCGCCTGCTTTTTCAAGCAGGTCTTTAGCCTCATCACGGGTCATTGTTGGAAATGTACCAGTCAGGACAAAGGTCTTACCTACAACAGCTGCACTAATAACTTTTGCCTCTACGGAAAGTTGCATTCCAGAAGCTAAGAGTTGCTCAATTACCTCACGATTGTGAGCTTCTTGCATAAAGCTGGTGATGGAATCTGCAACCACAGGGCCTACGTCTTTAACGGTGAGAAGGTCTTCAAGATTTGCATCCATTAAGGCATGCATCGATTGATAGTGATTCGCTAAATCCTTGGCGGTAGTCTCACCCACATGACGGATACCCAATGCAAAGATAAATCTCGCTAAGGTAGTGTTTCTAGATTGATTGATTGCCTGAATGAGATTGTCTGCAGACTTCTCACCCATACGCTCTAGGTTAGCTAGCGCAGTAAAACCAAGTCTGTAGAGATCAGCCGGAGTTCTAACAAGGTTGTGATCCACCAATTGATCGACAATCTTCTCGCCTAGACCTTCAATATCCAGCGCCCTTCTATGAGCAAAGTGGATCAAGGCCTGCTTGCGCTGCGCGCCACAGAATAATCCGCCACTACAACGCGCAACTGCTTCATCTGCTAAGCGCTCGATATGGGAATCACATACCGGACAGTTTGTAGGCATCACAAATTCTCTTGCATCGGCTGGACGTCGATCCTTAATCACAGAAACCACTTCCGGAATGACATCACCTGCTCTACGCACTGATACGGTATCGCCAATACGCACATCTTTGCGCTTAACCTCATCTTCATTGTGCAAGGTTGCATTGGTAACAGTTACACCACCAACCTCTACTGGAGCAAGTCGTGCCACCGGAGTAATTGCTCCTGTTCGACCTACTTGCACATCGATACCTAAAACAGTAGTCAGAGCTTCTTGTGCTGGGTACTTATGGGCGAGCGCAAATCTAGGAGCTCTTGAAACAAATCCCAACTTAGCTTGCTCAGCAAATGAGTTCACCTTATAGACCACGCCATCAATGTCATACGGCAATGAATCCCTCTTGGCCCCCACTTCGTTATAGAACGCCAAGATCTCCTCTACCGAATGCAAAACCTTGCGCTCAGCGCACACTGGCAAGCCCAGTTCAGCGTAAGTATTAAGCAATTCTTCATGGGTTTGAGGCAACCAAGAGGCTGGCTCTAGGGCGCCCAAGCCATAAGCAAAGAAGGAGAGTGGCCGTTTAGCAGTGATCTTCGAATCCAATTGACGAAGGCTACCTGCTGCCGCATTACGAGGGTTAGCGAATTCTTTCTCACCCAACTCTGCAGCTTGTCGATTCATCTTCTCGAAGTCTTTGAGGTACATAAAGACTTCTCCACGCACTTCTAGAACTTTCGGAATATTCTTGCCCGTGAGCTTGAGAGGAATGGCGCGAATCGTTTTGATATTAGCGGTAACATCCTCGCCGCTGGCACCGTCACCTCGGGTTGCTGCTGTTAGCAGGGAACCATTTTCATAGCGAAGAGAAATCGCCAAGCCATCAAACTTCAATTCCCCTGCATAGGTCACATGATTAGCATGAAGAGCCTCACGACAACGACGATCAAAGGCAATCAGCTCGCTATCTTCAAATGCATTATTTAAAGAAAGCATTGGTACCGCATGGGTAACCGAATCAAACTCTTTTAGTGCTGTTCCACCTACCCGCTGAGACAAGGATTCTGGGGTAATCCACTCGGGATGAGCAGTCTCAATATCAATTAACTCTCTATAGAGGCGGTCGTATTCAATATCCGGAAGAAGCGGATTATCTAAAACGTAATAGGCATGCTCTAGACGGGCAAGCTCTACTTGCAAGAATGCGTAACGCTCCGCTAAATTTGTCGGACTAGTAGACGACAAAGTAATTTCCTAGCTAAATAATCTGCTAGCTGTAGAAGATCCAGCAGGGACGCCAGATTTCTCAAGATTGGCGTAGAGAACATCAAGGTGCTGACGAATGCTGATGACCGCAGCCTCACTCAAGTTGATGCCATTGTCATCTACCAAGCGCCCATGAGCTGCTTGTGCAATCTCCACGCCTTCAGAGAGCATTCGTTCAAATGCACGCTCTTCTTGCAGGACAAGGGGAACTTCAAGCAATAGGGTTACCTGAGTTACCGATTTATTTGGATCAAAATCAGAGCTAGCAAAAAGCACCATACCTTTGCTTTGATACTCATACTGACGTCCACTGCGAGATAGCTTAAAGCCCCGTTGACGCATGAGCGCATCAAAGTTACCCCATGGACATGGTTCATCAAACAGCACATTGATACTCAACTGAATATCGCTCTCAGCAGCCATGACATCTAATTCATTCGCACTTTCCAACATTGTGCTCACGCTAGGCATATCGATTTGGGAGCCCAAAGTTTCAGCAAGCGCTTGGGTGCGAGAGCAAAAATCAGATAGCTCTAGAACGCCGATAGCACCTTTGCGGCTTGCTAGCTGAATGGCTAGCTGTAAATCAGAATACTTAGAGTCAGGATGGAGCACTTCCCAGTCCTCAGCAACATCTAGATTGGCATTTAAGCCCTCACACATCCAGCGTGCAGTCGATTGAGCCTCAAGATCCGTCCAGGCATTAATTTCTTCTAGAATTTCTGAGCCGCTAATAGCCTCATCAAAGCGCAGTGTGATGACACAATCAATCCGTGGATCAATCGTAAACTTTTCAGGGGCAGAAATGGTTGTGATCACTTCGCCGAAGCTAGGCTCAGTGCGCCCTACATCGCTGTCAGCAAAGCCTTGACCAAAGCTAGGCTCTTTTCCAAAGCGATCATCTAAAGAATACTCACTGAGCTCTTTTGCCTTACGGCGTGCACGAGCATACTTAATATTCAGAATGGCTACAGCTATCAGGATTAATAGCCCAATAACTGCCAGCGCAAATTGCAAATCAGACAAACCCAACATCGTCATGATTTGTTCTACGTACACTTAGGCAGCCTCTACCATTGAAACAGCTGATGAGATATCCACTGCAACAATGCGGGATACACCCTGCTCTTGCATCGTGACACCAATCAATTGATGTGCAATTTCCATAGTGATCTTGTTATGTGAGATGAACAAAAACTGTGTCTTATCTGACATTTTGGCAACTAGCTTTGCATAACGCAAGGTATTTGCGTCATCCAATGGAGCATCTACCTCATCAAGCAAGCAAAATGGGGCCGGGTTCAAAAGGAACAGTGAGAACACCAAGGCAATTGCAGTCAAAGCCTTTTCACCACCAGAGAGGAGGTAAATAGAGCTATTTTTCTTGCCAGGAGGCTGAGCCATGACCTGTACGCCAGAATCCAAAATCTCATCACCAGTCATTACCAATTCAGCATGACCACCACCAAACAACTCAGGGAAGAGCTTGCCGAAGTGGGTATTGACCTGATCAAAAGTGCCCTGCAATAAATCACGTGTCTCGGCATCGATTTTCGCGATTGCATCTGTCAGAGTCTGCATTGCTTCATTCAAGTCAGCAGACTGCGCATCCAAGAATTGCTTACGTTCACGGGAGCTTGATAGCTCATCCAAAGCAGCCATATTCACTGGGCCTAAAGACTGAATTTCAGTATTCAAGCGATTCACCTCGCTCTGCAAGGCGCCAACTTTCAAGTCAGCACTGAAATTTGCCTCAAGTGCAGTAAGGTCAGCCTCTGCATCAGATAACAATGTGGCAAATTGCTCAAAGTTCAAACGGGCAGCCTGTTCACGCAATTGCAAATCCACTACCTTGTCACGCATTGGCTGCAGGCTGCGCTCAACCTGCATACGAGACTCATCGGCTTCACGCAATTGATGCAATAAAGCATCCTGCTCAGTACGAGCATTCGCTAAGGCAGCTTCACGTGCACTGCGCGCTAGCAATAGACCTTGTAATTTATCTTGCGCCTCTTCGTCGCTCAGAGTTTCTAGTTCTTGAGCGGCGGCATCATGCTTATCCTGAATTTCCATGATCTGAGTTCGGGCAGTACTTTGATCACGTTGCAAATCAGTGATGCGTTGCTGCAATGAACGTGTTGCAAAAGCCGCCTCTTGAGCCGCCATTTCAGCGGAACGGAGTGACTCACGCAAACGATCGCGCTCTTCAGTAGAGCGCTCTAATTTTTCTTGCGCTACTTGCAAAGCTTCTTGCAAGCCTTCTTTAGATTCTTCAGATTCAAGCAATTCAGCAGCAGACTGCTCTTGGGTCTGACTCACTTGCTCCATTTGTTGGCGTAACTCGCTTAATTCACCCTGAATCTGTGCTGCACGTTGACTGTATTGCTCTTCAGCTTGAGTCAACTGCATTCTTTCCACTTCAAAGCCGTGCGATTCTTGAACGGCATGCTCTGCGTTCTCACGAGCTTGCTCTGCCGCTTGGTGTGCTGCTTGATAGTTAGCAACACATTGATCCAACTCACCCTTGAGCTCACTTTGCATGAGTTGTTGTGCGCGCAATTGCTTCTCGAGACTTTCCATCTCTTGAGCACGCGCCAACATACCAGCTTGCTCAGAATCGGCTGCATAAAGTTGTACGCCAACACGACTCACTAAATGACCTTGCTGAGTAACAAATGCGCCACCAGCTGGTAATTTTTCACGGCGATGCAAAGCATCCTCAAGGCTGCTAGCAATATAGATATTGTCTAACCACTCTTGCAATACAGATGTGAGTCTTGGGGCACCTGCACTTTGCACACGACTCAATAATGGTGTGAAGTCCGCAGGAGCAGAGGTATGTGCTGGCGCAATCTCTTCTGTAAGCAAAATTGCTAAACGGCTTGGAGGCGCATCAATAGCCAGGGCCAATGTTTCCTGCACACTCTTTGCGGTCACAGCAGCTAAACGCTCCCGCAGTACCGATTCCAGCGCAGTTTCCCAGCCACTCTCTACTTTAAGTTCTTGCCAGAGGCGCTTGCTCTCTTTGAGACCCTTGCTTTCAAGCCAAGGCCCAATCTTCCCTTGAGCTTGCACGCTTGCCTGCAAGGCAGTCAATGCCGTCAACTTGGCTTCAGTTTGAGCAAGATCTTGATTTGCTATTTGAATCTGTTGTTGTGCAGTATTACGGGCTTCATCAGCAGCCGGAACGCGTTGTTGGGTTTCAACAGCGCGCTGCTTAGCCTCTTCCACTTTGCGGGCGGCCATAACCTGACGATCTATTGCTGTTTGTAAAGCTTCAGCATCAGGACGACGTAAGCCATCGAATTCACCAACAAGGCGAGTTTCGCGCCCCTTCAATTCATCTGACTGAGCTGACATTGAACGCAGGCGTTCACCCAAACTGGCTAAACGTTGCTCAATAGAGGCAACTGAATCACGTGCGCTATTGAGTTCACGTGAAGCGTTTTGATAAGCCTCTTCACGACTTGGCATTTGCTCTTGCAAACCATTTAAATCCGCTAAGAGTGTTTGTTCTTTTTCAGCAGCTAAAGACAACTCATGCTCAGTAGTACGTTGCGCTTGTGCCGCATCTGTTTCTTGGACAGTCCAGCGCTGTAACTGCGCTTGTAAATCCTGAGTTTGTTGCTGCAAACGTTGACGCGCTTCTTGCACATAAAGAATCTGCGCCTCAACTTGACTGACGTCAGAATTGGTTTGATATAAATCACCTTGCGCTTGAGAAACTTTATCTTGTAATGCGTACTGTTCTGTACGCATGGTTTCTAGCTCGGCCTCAACGTGGCGTAGCTTAGCGGTCTGCTCTTCCAAGCCAACTTGCGTATCGCGGATACCATTCGCATGGCGCTCTTGTTCTTTACCAGCCTCGGTCTGACGCACAAACCAAAGCAGTTGTTGCTGAGACTTCATCTGTGTAGAAAGCTCAGCATGACGCTCAGCAACAGTCGCTTGTTTTTCTAAGCGAGTGAGTTGTTGATCAAGCTCTCGCAAGATATCTTCAACACGCGTTAAATTTTCTACAGTGTCTTCTAAACGTGAGGCCGTTTCCTTGCGACGCTCTTTATATTTAGAAACACCAGCAGCCTCTTCTAAGAACACACGCAACTCTTCTGGCTTTGCTTCCAAAATACGGTTGATCGTGCCTTGACCAATAATAGCGTAACCTCTTGGACCCATACCAGTGCCCAAGAAAATATCTTGAATATCTTTGCGACGTACTACTTGGTTATTCACGTAGTAACTAGAATTTCCATCGCGAGTTAAAACGCGTTTGATACCTAATTCTGTAAAAGCACTCCACTGACCTTGAGCGCGCCCTTCAGTGTTATCAAAAATGAGTTCAACACTAGCGCGGCCAGATGGCTTACGTAAACCAGAGCCATTAAAAATAACGTCCTGCATTGATTCGCCACGCAATTCGCTGGCACGGGATTCTCCCAAAACCCAGCGGACGGCGTCAATAATGTTCGACTTTCCGCAACCGTTAGGACCCACAACGCCAATGAGTTGGCCAGGCATTTCAAAATGGGTTGGGTCTACGAAAGACTTAAAGCCGGAAAGTTTGATGGATTTCAGTTGCACGGCGTACTTTGCAGGGAAAAAAGAGGTTCAAATAAAGGGGTAAAAATTAAAGCTAAAGTGGGAAGATGATAGCAAGCTCTTGCCTGCTTGGACGCGTTTTTGCCCCATCTATATAATGATAAATCTACCTCCCGGGACAAAATCCCTTAACAATCTGATAGTTAACTAAAAAGCATGAGCCAATCACCACAAAACATCATTGAACAAGCCTGGGAAAACCGCGCAAACCTCTCTCCAGATAGCGCCCCTGGGGATGTCCGTAATGCTGTAAATGCCGTATTAGAGGGCCTTAATGCCGGTACTATTCGCGTGGCTGAGCGCCGTGACGTCGGTAAGTGGGAAGTAAATCAATGGGTTAAGAAGGCCGTTTTGCTTTCTTTCCGCCTCGAAGACAATCAACCTATGAGTGCTGGTGGGTTTACCCAGTTCTACGACAAGGTTCCTAGCAAGTTTGAAAACTACACTGCCGCCGACTTTGCTGCTGGTGGATTCCGCGTGGTTCCCCCTGCCATGGCCCGCCGCGGCTCATTTATCGGCAAAAACGCTGTTTTAATGCCTTCCTACGTCAATATTGGCGCCTATGTCGGTGAAGGCACGATGGTCGATACCTGGGCAACCGTAGGTTCTTGCGCTCAAATTGGCAAAAACGTTCACCTTTCTGGCGGCGTTGGTATTGGTGGTGTTTTGGAGCCAATCCAAGCTGGCCCAGTGATTATTGAAGATAACTGCTTTATTGGCGCCCGCTCTGAGGTAGTTGAAGGCGTTGTGATTGAAGAAAACGCTGTTTTATCCATGGGCGTCTATATTGGCCAAAGCACCAAGATTTATGACCGCGAAACTGGCGAAGTGCACTACGGTCGCGTTCCAGCTGGCTCAGTAGTTGTTCCGGGCTCCCTTCCTTCCGCTTGCGGTAAGTACAGCTTGTATGCCGCAATCATCGTTAAGAAGGTTGATGCTCAAACCAGAGCAAAGACAGCTATCAACGAATTACTCCGCGACTAAGTTAAATCCATGAGCGCCACACTTGAGCTCACCGAAGCTCTCATCGCCTGCCATTCCGTAACCCCGGCCGATGGTGGCTGCCAAGATTTAATTGCTAAACGTCTCCAAGCGATTGGTTTTCATACCGAGAGCGTGGTGAGCGGCCCTGAAAATTTCCAGGTAACCAACTTGTGGGCGATTAAAAAAGGTACAGCTGGCGATCAAGGCAAAGTCTTGGTATTTGCAGGCCATACCGATGTAGTGCCTACTGGCCCATTAGAGAAGTGGACAAACAATCCCTTTACCCCAACCATTCGAGACGGCATGCTCTATGGTCGTGGCGCAGCGGATATGAAAACATCCCTCGCTGGTTTTGTGGTTGCTACAGAAGAGTTTGTCACTACACACCCAGATCATCAAGGCACCATTGCTTTCTTAATCACCAGCGATGAAGAAGGTCCCGCTAACGATGGCACAGTCATCATGTGCGATCGCCTACAAAAACAAGGTCAGCGTTTGGACTACTGCGTCATTGGTGAACCGACTTCAGTTGATCGGCTTGGCGACATGATTAAGAATGGTCGTCGCGGCTCTTTGTCAGGCAAGCTCAAGGTGAAAGGTATTCAGGCGCACATTGCCTACCCTCACCTCGGCAAGAATCCAATTCATCTGTCGGCACCAGCAATTTCTGCATTAGTAGAAACCGAGTGGGACAAAGGTAATGAATACTTTCAACCCACCAGTTTTCAGATCTCCAACATGCATGCTGGCACCGGTGCTAATAACGTGATTCCTGGTGAGTTGGTGATCGACTTTAACTTCCGCTTCTCCACCGAGAGCAAGCCAGAGCAACTACGTGAACGTCTAGAAAAGATTTTGAAGGATGCCGGTTTAGAGTTTGAGATTGCCTGGGTATTGGGTGGTAGCCCATTCATCACTGGTGATGGTGACCTGGCTGGAGCATTACGTAAATCCATCAAAGCAGAAGTTAATATTGACACCGAACTCTCTACTACTGGCGGGACTAGTGACGGCCGCTTTATCGCCAAGATTTGTAAAGAGGTTGTAGAGTTTGGCCCTCTGAATGCGACTAGTCACAAAATTGATGAGTGCGTTATTGTTGACGATGTTGTGCCACTCAAAAATATCTATCGCAAGACCCTCGAACAGTTAATCGCTTGATCGATCAATTGCGCACCCGACTTTTCTTCTAAAGAACTCCACATCATGGACCCTGAGTCTCAGCAACACCTCACAGTAAACCAGTGCATCAATCACGTTACACAAACACTCGAAGCGGCAAACTTACATTACGGCCACGGGGCAATTGATGCCCAAAGTGAAGCTTTGTGGATTGTGAGCAAACAGCTTAATCTCAGCCCCGCAGAAGCTTTGGATCGCCTAGATGATGCAATCTCCGATGAGCAACAGCAAAAAGCATCCGCTATTGCCGATACCAGAATCTCGACACGCAAACCACTAGCCTACATCTTGGGTGAAGCCTGGCTCATGGGCGTGCCTTTTTTCTGCAGCGAGCAAAGTATTGTTCCGCGTTCCTGGATTGCAGAACTCATAGTTGATGGCTCGCTAGAGACCTGGTTGCCAGCTGATGGCAAAGCGCTTGATCTTTGCACTGGTAATGGCTCGCTGGCAATTCTCTTGGCTATGTCATGCCCAGATATTCATGTAAGCGCGTGTGATATCAGCATGCCTGCACTTTCTGTAGCTGCCCGTAACATAGATCGTCACAGTCTCAGCTCTCAAGTAGAGCTATTAGATGGCGATCTTTGGGATGCTTTGCCAGAACCAAATGAAGATAACCTCTTTGATCTGATCATCTGTAATCCACCATACGTGAATGCCGCCTCCATGAATGCGCTTCCTACTGAATATCACGCAGAGCCAGAGTTGGCTTTAGCTGGTGGAGAAGATGGCATGGATATCATCAGGCGCATTATTGCTTCAGCACCCGATTACCTATCTGAGCGCGGCGCTATTTTGCTCGAGATTGGTAATGAGTATGAGCATTTCAAAAAGGCTTTCCCGCAAATTCCAGCAATCTGGATGGAAGTATCCGCAGGAGAAGAGCAAGTCTTATTAATTCAAGCGGAAGACTTGCGCTAGGGAATTAACTGAGCTCGGCTGCAGCAGCAATAGCCTGGTCAATTCGCTCCACTGGAATTACCTTCAATCCTGGAATTTTGGTCTTGGGCATATTAGCCTTCGGAATAATGGCCACAGTAAAACCTAATTTAGCAGCTTCTTTCAAGCGCTCTTGACCACGAGGACAAGGACGAATCTCACCAGCCAAACCTACTTCACCAAAAACAATCAACTCTTTTGGCAATGCGCGATTTCGAATAGATGACTGAATCGCCAGAAGAACGGCTAAGTCAGCCGCCGGCTCAGAAATCTTGACGCCGCCTACTGCATTTAAGAATACATCTTGATCAAAACAAGCGACGCCAGCATGACGATGCAGTACCGCCAAAAGCATTGCCAAACGCGCTTGCTCTAAGCCAACGGCTAAACGACGGGGATTAGGCACATGCGCTGTATCTACTAAAGCCTGAATCTCTACCAATAAAGGTCTACTGCCCTCTTGTGTAACCAATACACAAGCGCCCGGAACCATTTGCTCATGTTGTGACAGAAAAATGGCTGATGGATTCGTTACGCCGCGCAGACCTTTTTCGGTCATCGCAAATACGCCCAACTCATTGACAGCACCAAAACGGTTCTTGATC
Source organism: Polynucleobacter sp. MWH-Adler-W8 (assembly GCF_001889925.1). NCBI lineage: Bacteria > Pseudomonadati > Pseudomonadota > Betaproteobacteria > Burkholderiales > Burkholderiaceae > Polynucleobacter > Polynucleobacter sp. MWH-Adler-W8. Next base: position 134,261 of record NZ_LZFI01000004.1, read on the forward strand.
GAACGCACTAAGCGGAAAGAGGAATGGGTATCACCCTCAAAATACAAAACGGTATCGACAATGTGCTCTAAGACCCTAGGACCAGCAAGATGACCATCCTTGGTAACGTGCCCGACCATCAGCACACAGATACCACTTGATTTAGCGGCCCTAGTGAGCTGCGCTGCACACTCACGAACCTGTGCAACAGAGCCAGGAGCCGAACTTAACACCTCTGAATACAAAGTCTGAATCGAATCCACTACCAATACTTGCGGCTTCACGGTATCCATAATCGATATCAGTTTTTCCAGCTGAATCTCCGCTAACACTTCAAGCTGAGGTGCATCTAAAGCAATACGCTTTGCACGCAGAGCAATCTGCGCAGCGGATTCTTCTCCACTGCTATAAAGCACATTCATGCCCGCAGAACTCATCTCTGCTAATGCCTGGAGTAGCAAGGTAGATTTACCAATACCAGGATCGCCACCCAAAAGTACCACGCCACCAGGAACCAAGCCACCACCTAGTACACGATCAAACTCTTCAACGCCTGTGCTAAATCTTGGCAAGTCTTCAGCGCTAATAGCGGATAACTTTTGTCTTGGCAGTGATTGCGCCAAGCCCTGAAAGCGTGCATTGGATGTCGTCTCAGGCAAACCCTCTTCCAAGGTATTCCAAGCCTGACAAGATGGGCACTGGCCCTGCCACTTAGCAGAGGTACCGCCACAAGATTGGCAAATGTAAATCGTTTTGACTTTAGCCAAGGATTGCCTGATTCAATAAAAAGTAAATTGAGGGAAAAATTAATCGAGCTGGGTGCCCGCTTTATTTTCTTGTGCACGCTTAGGGGCATCTTTACGACGTTGCTCTAAGTCAGCAGCTCTTGCTGCAGCATCTTTTTGCTTTTGCTCAAACTCGCGTTGATTAGCTGTTCGTTCAGCCGCTTTTTCGGGCGAGGCCCTCTCAGCAGCACGCTTAGCGTCTTCTTGAGTCTTTAAACTTTCACGAAGCTTACGCTGCACTTCATGCAAAGCCACCTCTTGCTCGCGTATCGGATCGATTTCCTTGCGATAATCTGCGCGAGCACTTCTCAAGCAAGGGTTGACCCAGTAATTCTGATAGCACTCAGAGGATACTTTACCCCAGCGATATTTAGCCCAGTCACGCTGCAACTCAAGGTCTTGCTCAATCTTATTCAATTGATCAAGGTCAGCCTCTTCTGCAGGAGTTGCCAATACAACCCCACCTAACGTAGACGCCAACAAAAATATTGAAGTCAATAATTTTGATTGGAGCAAAAGACTCTTTCTCAAATCTCGACCTTTGCACCCAACTCAACCAAGCGATTTGCAGGAATCTTAAAGAAGTCTGACTGACGTCCAGCATTTTGATACATCCAAGCAAATAGACGTTCACGCCAGATTGCCATACCTGGCAATGTAGTGGGAACAATAGTATCCCTTGAGAGAAAGAATGAGGTGTTCATTAAATCAAATTTCAGATCAAACTGACTCTCAAGCAAAGCCAAAATTTGATTGGTATCAGGAGTCTCTTTGAATCCATAAACTGCACGCACTACATAAATATTGGGGCCAAGCTCTTTTAAAGTAAGTCTTTGGTCATCACTTACATAGGGCACATCCCAGATACTGCACTTTAAGAAAAAGACACGATCATGAAGTATATGGTTATGTTTAAGGTTATGCAAAAAAGAAACAGGCAAGTAATCTACATGCGCAGTGAGAAAGATAGCAGTACCTTCTACTCTGTGCGGTGGGTTTAGCAATAAAGAAGTGATAAAAGTATCTAGCCGAATTCCGTCATTCAAAACACGTTCGCGAACAATTTGACGACCTTGGTACCAAGTCATCATTAGCAAGAAGCAAATCGAAGCAATCACTACTGGGAACCAACCACCTTCAAATAACTTGACCAGGTTTGCGGTGAAGAAGCCGACATCAATAACTAAGAAGCAGCTAATGATGATGGCTACAAGAATAGAATTCCACTTCCATAAAGCCCTCATCACCACTGCAGCCAACAAAGTTGTTAAGAGCATTGTGGTTGAAACAGCAACACCGTATGCATTAGCTAAGTTTTCAGACTTCTTGAAAGCTAAAACAATTCCAATCACAACAAAGCAAAGCACCCAATTGATAAAAGGAACATAGATCTGCCCTTTCTCCTTGGCCGAAGTAAATGCGATTTTCATGCGGGGCAAAAAGCCGAGCAAAATAGCTTCGCTAGTCATTGAGTAAGCACCGGAGATACAAGCCTGAGAAGCGATTACCGTTGCCAGGGTAGCCAATACCACTAAAGCAAATGTATATGATTCAGGCACCATCAAAAAGAAGGGGTTTGAGACCGTTTCTGGATGAGCCAGGAGCATTGCTCCTTGCCCAAAATAATTAATCAATAAACAAGGCATTACCAATAAAAACCAGGCGTATTTAATCGGACGTATTCCAAAATGCCCCATATCTGCATACAAAGCTTCGGCACCAGTAAGAACCAAAAAGATGGAGCCTGTCACTGCAAATGCGATGCCCGCATCCTGAGTCATAAATTGAAGGGCGTGAATAGGATTCAAGGCGCCAATAATTTGCGGTGCATCTTGAATTTGGTTGAAGCCCATTAAAGCTAAAGATCCAAACCACACCAACATAACAGGTCCAAAGAGTGCACCAACTACTGAAGTACCTTTTTTCTCAAACAAAAATAAGCACAACAAAATTCCAATCGTAATTGGAATAACGTACGGGATAAAGCTATCAGACACAACTGTAGTGCCCTCGATGGCAGAGAGCACTGAAATAGCAGGAGTAATAACAGCATCGCCATAAAACAAACAGGCACCCAAAACCCCCACAACCATAATAACGATGGAACGCTTAGATTTCGTTTTAGCAGTGCGCAAAGCAAGAGCCATCAAAGACAGAATGCCGCCTTCACCATGGTTATTTGCTCGCATGACAAACAATAGATACTTGAGCGATACCACCAAAATGAATGACCAAAAAATCATAGAAATGACGCCAAATATAGATTCAGTGGTCATCGGAATGCCATTTTGCGGATCAAAGCAAACCTTTAAAGCATAAAGTGGACTAGTGCCAATATCGCCAAAGACAATACCAATTGCGCCCAGCGCTAATGTCGCTAGGCCACCCTTTTGATGATGATCTTGACCCTGGATTTCAACCGGACGCAATATCTCTGAGTGCGAAAATTCGGGATTGCTAACTGACATGAATCATCCTTTTATAGGCCAAATGTTCAACTTAATGCGTGGCGATATGTTACTCCTTAACGATACCCATCAAATCCAGACTTTCCTTAATAAAACTGCTCATTTATGCGTTATTTACAGGAATACCTCGACAGAGGCCCCCAAAAAATGGTAGAATTTCAGCTTCAGACGCGGGGTGGAGCAGTCTGGCAGCTCGTCGGGCTCATAACCCGAAGGTCGTAGGTTCAAATCCTGCCCCCGCAACCAAGAATTACGTACTAAGCCCTTAATTTTTAAGGGCTTTTTGCTTTTCTGGGCATTAAAAAAGCCCAATTTCTCGGGCTTTTTAGCTATTTCAGGGTGGCTTTAGTTCAAAACCTTGTACCCGCGACCACTCAAACATCTCTTCACAACAGCCTCTTGAGCCTGATTACCAGTAAATGCACCGCCTGCACCACCAATCACCGCGCCAGCTCCAGCAGCCTGTACGATGCCCGTTTTATTGCCGCCTGTCACAAGTCCTAATAAGCCACCAACTACAGCGCCAGCGCCAGCGCCTTTGGCCGCAGTCTCACCCATACCTGATTGCTGTTGAGCATAGTTTTGACAGTCTTTTAAATCGCTCTCATATGCAGCCTCATTGACGCCCTTCATATCCACTAGGGGGCGAACATTCGCACCGGCACACCCAACCGTCACAGCAACCACCAGAGAACATAGGCCAAGTAACTTATTCATCTGCAGAATCCTTTTATTCAATTTCACATCGATCGATGCCATATCCGTTTTATATCATGTCGCAAAAACTGTGTCGAAGATTTTGAATTATTTTTAAATAGCCAAGCCTGGGCACCTGTTTTCGGCGTTTGATGAAAAGGAATCCCTAAATTCTGATAGCGTGCCGTGATATCTGGATGTGGATGCCCATAGCGATTGCGATAGCCATTCTGTGCAAAAGCCTGATGAGGTTCCAATCTTTTTAGAAGCGCCAAGGAAGAGGAAGTTTTGCTGCCATGATGTGGTGCCATAAAAATCAATTCCCTGTCGCCGATTTCATACAACATTTTCTCATCTAAGCGCTCAGTAACTTCTGCTTCACCTTGCTTTTCAACATCACCCGTTAACCAAAGCGAACTTTGTTGATTGCGTACCTCAAGCACGCAACTCATTTCATTGGGCTTCCCAGGATATTGATCAGCAAATACTATCTCTTCATGAGGATGCCAAATTACAAATTCGACACCATCCCATTTCCAACGCTGACCAAAGCGACAGGAAATGGCCGGAATCTTTCTTTTATGTAAATTTTGAAGTAATGGATTAGCGCTAGGCAAAGATCCCATCATCAAGTCAAATTGAATACTCTTCAGAAGTGTTGCAGCCCCACCAATATGATCACTATCGCTATGACTAATGACCATACGATCAATGTGATAGATCCCCTGGCCACGCAAATAGGGAAGAATTATTCTCTGACCTGCATCATCTTTCTTGCCTTGAATAGGCCCTGTGTCGTATAGCAATTTTCTATTAGCGGTTTCGATGAGAACTGCAGTGCCCTGACCAATATCAAAAACACTCGCCCTAAACTCTCCTTGAGCGAGATGTACATCTCCAAATAATTGGCTTGGCCAAAAAAATAAGGGGATAGATAAAAGGATGCCAAGCAATCGACCTCTCCATGTTTCACCAATCGGACCAGGTCGAATTGCATACACAATTCCACATCCAGCTATCACCAGCATCCACCACTCAGGCTGTTTTGACCAAGCCACAGACCAACTCCAACTCGCCATCCATTCCAGGATGACTGCAAGATATTCCATGGATGCATGCGCCGGCAATAAGAGCCAGCGGCCGATAAATTCTGGGAGTAAGGCACCGGCAATTGCCAGCGGAGTCACGATATAACTGACCAGCGGAATAGCAAATGCATTAGCCAGTGGTGAAACAATTGAAACTTGGTAAAACCAATACAAAGTCAATGGCAGCAGCGCCAGTGTGACAACAGCCTGGACACGGCACGCCTCACGAAGGGCTTGCCCCATACGATGCATCCAATGCGTTTCGAATTCTTTTCCCGTGGGAATGCCCAATAGACCAGAAGAATCCCCCATGGCATACAGAATGGCAGCTACAGCACCGAAAGATAACCAAAAGCCTGGCGTGTAGGGAGCCATAGGATCGATGAGCAACACGAATGCCAGAGCCCACCACCAGATATCAAAGGAACGTGGATTTCGGCCGGTCCATAAAGCGAATGCCACTACCCCAACCATATACATCGTTCTTTGCGCTGGAATCTGAAAGCCCGCCAACCAGGCATAGATAAACGCAGTTACAAATCCCGCTACAGCCGCTACCTTACTGACCGGAGAAATCAGTGGCCATGTGCGTCGACGCCATATAAATGCAGCAAATGAAGCGCCAACTCCTGCCAACATAGTTACATGGAGTCCAGATATAGAGATGAGATGCCCAATACCCGTTGCATTAAATACTTGCCAGTCATCTTGATCGATGGCGTTCTGATCCCCCATTACCAAAGCAATCAAAACACCTACATACCTCGCATCATCCGGCAGCATAGACTGAATCTTTTTTCGCAGATGCCATCTAGCAAGCTCCATGCGTAACTCAAACTCTGTCCAAGCGATATCTTTATCCAGCAATAACTCGCCAGACCTTACAGATCCGCTAGCTCGAAAGTCTTGATGAAAAGACCAACGCTCAAAATCAAAGGTATGTGGATTTAAGGAACCATAAGGTCGCTTTAGCTTTGCCCTGATCTTCCAGCGCTGTCCAGGAATTACCTCTGGAATCGCTTGAGGATTTCTCCAAGCAGGCTGCCAACTCAAATAGATTTTCTCTGGAAAGTAATTCAGGGCTTCTTTTCCAGAGAAGGCCTCGTCAACCTCAAAGGCAAACTTGGCGCCCGATGAATTACTTTGCGGCAATGCTGCAACTCTTCCCTTGAGCGTTAACTCCTTACCCTCCAACTCTGTTGCAAGAATATTCTTTAAGCGATTTTCAGCATACAAAGCATTCCATGCAAAACCTACTACAACTAGCAAACTAATCAGTGCAAATTTCTTTAGAAGAGATTCTGGATTAGAAAGCAGGATTGTCAGCAAACAAACTGCGCCAAAAGTAATGCAGGAAATGAGCCAATATTCTGGCAATTGCGGCAAAAATAAAAGGAGTAACCCCCCGGCAATGAATGCCGTAATAGCTAATCGCAAGAAATTAAGAGGCTAAGTTGAGACTTAAGAGCTGAGGAATACCTGCGCAGAGGGCAGACCAGCGTGGCAACACTTGCATTGCATTACCCCATATCGCCGAAGCAAATTCAGCATCACTGACACCCCTAACTAAGGCAAGTTCTTTTGCAATCCGCGGTAGAAAAGCAGGCTCATTAAAAGCAATACCCTCCCCTCTGAGCCATGCTGGTGGGATGTCGGGAGAATCTGTTTCAGTCACCATACTGTCAAGCGGCAATTCTTTTAAAAGTCTACGGATTTGCAAAGCGCGCTCATAAGTCGCTGCACCGCCAAATCCCAATTTAAATCCGAGCTCAATAAATTGCTCGGCCTGCTGAAAGCTGCCATTAAAAGCATGCGCAATTCCACTGGGGATACTTCGACGACGCAAGGCTTTTAAGATTGCATCCTGAGAACGACGTACATGCAAGATTACAGGCAATTGATATTTCTGAGCCAAATCTAATTGCGCATTGAAAAAGAACTCCTGCTTATGGGGATCTAAATCCTCAATGAAATAATCTAAGCCAATCTCACCAACACCCACAAAGCGAGGATCAGATATAGATTCAACAATTCTTTTCTCAAGTGTTTCGATATCGCCCTCTTGGGCTTGATTGGTATATAGCGGATGTATTCCCAAGGTATAAACCAAACCCGGGATTTCTTGACTATATTGATGGGCTAACTCTCTAATATGAGCACAGTCAGCCATCTTCACAGCAGGCAATAGTATTGCTTTAACGTTTTTTTCAGCAGCCGCCTGAATAATTGTCGGCAATGAAGTTGCAAACTCAGGGGCATCTAGATGGCAATGGGTATCAATCCACATGGGATGCCCACTCACACAGAAAATGGTTTTAATACTCCACGCTCTAAATGCAAGGTCCGATCACAACGCTTAGCTCGCACCGGGTCATGCGTCACGATCACAAAGGCTGTACCCTGATCTCGAGCGATGTCCAACATCAAATCAAATACGCCATCTGCAGTCTCGGTATCCAGATTGCCGGTTGGCTCATCTGCCAGAACGCAAGCGGGATTACCAACCAAGGCACGAGCTACTGCCACACGCTGACGCTCTCCTCCAGATAATTCACCTGGAGTATGGAGTTCACGTGCAGCTAAGCCAACCGCCTTAAGCATCTTGCTAGCGCGCTCCATTGACTCATCATTACTAAGGCCACGAATACGCAAAGGCAAAGCCACATTCTCTGCAGCACTAAATTCATCTAAGAGATGATGGAATTGATAAATAAACCCAAGATTATGGTTACGTAGTTGATCTAACTTCTTCACCGATAAGTTATTCAAGTTAGAACCAGCCAAAATGACGGAGCCAGCACTTGGAGTATCTAAACCACCCAATAAATGAAGTAAGGTGCTTTTGCCAGAACCTGAAGAGCCGACGATAGCCACCTTCTCCGATGGAGAAATATCCAAATCAATCTCTTTTAATACCTCTACGCCAGTGGGTCCTTGACCATAGGTCTTGGCTAAGCCTCTGGCCTTCAGCACTAAGTTATTGACATCACTCATAGCTGAATTACTCATAACGCAGGGCCTCCGCAGGTTGGACCTTGGCAGCACGACGACTTGGGTAAAGCGTCGCTAATACAGAAAGACCAAATGCCATTAATCCCACAGTCAGTACATCGCTAGTCCTAACATCAGAAGGCAATTCGCTAATGAAATACACCTCACGCGGCAAAAACTGCACACGGAAAATGGCTTCAATGACCGGCACGATGACATCAATGTTCAGCGCAATCAATAGACCCAATGCAACACCAACCAAGGAACCCAAAAGACCAATCGCCAATCCCTGAATTAAAAATATTCTTTGAATGAGTCCAGGGCTTGCACCCATAGTTCTCAGAATAGCAATATCGGCCTGTTTCTCATTAACCGTCATCACCAGAGTAGATACCAAATTAAATGCGGCTACGGCAATAATTAAAGTCAGAATGATGAACATCATCTTTCTTTCAGTCTGAACTGCTGCAAACCAATTGCGGTTTGATCTTGACCAGTCAGTGACCCAAAGCGCCTGAGGAACAATCGCCGCTAACTCATTAGCGACTTCTGGGGCCCGTTGCATATCATCTACCTTGACGCGCAGGCCTGACGGATCATGTAGGCGCAACAGGGCAGCAGCGTCCTTCCAATGCATGATAGCTAGAGAGCTGTCGTATTCATAATGGCCGCTGTCAACAATGCCGACTACCTGCAAAGTGCGCATCCGCGGCATAGCACCTGCTGGAGTTAAATCACTTTCTGGAACAATTAAATTAATACGATCGCCGACATGTGCACCAACAATGGCCGCAAGTTGTGCGCCTAAAGCGACACCAAAACTACCGGGCTTTAGATCATCAATATTGCCGTTAACAAATTGTTTTGGTAAATCCGAAACCTTACCTTCTTCGCTAGGCAAGATGCCACGAATAGCAACGCCACGCATTACCCCTTCGCGAGTCAATAAACCTTGAGAACTCACCATGGGTGCCACACCAATAACGTGTGGTTGAGCTGCAACCTTCAGCGCCAGTGGCTCCCAGTTTGCCAGTCCATCAGGAGCGGTAATCTCCACATGAGATAGCACCGACAACATACGATCACGCACTTCCTTTTGGAAACCGTTCATCACCGAAAGAACCACAATCAGCGCGGCAACCCCTAAGGCGATACCAGCAGTAGAAATCCCGGAGATAAAGGATAGGAAACCATCGCGCTTCCCCACCGTCTTACGACGCTTGGATCGGGTGTAGCGCAGGCCAATTTCTAGCTCAATAGGAAGTCTTAACATAGCCACAGTTTAGTGAATCGCGCAGACAAACTGATGGAATACTTAAATGCCACCTAAAATCAGGGGAATGACCGCAAATTCCACCCCCCCTAAGGCCCCGCTACGCCGCTTCACCCTGATGCTTTCAGGGGAAGATGCACTAGATGAGCTCGAAAGTAGAAATAGCCCCCATAAGGGACTGCCTCATGAGCGCTTTTTGCTCGGCGAATTGCTCCCTCTCGCCCCAGTCTTACTTCTTGGGCAATCCGCTCAAGCCGTCAATCCAAACGAAGTCATTACCTGCTTACAGCCCGTTCATCTGCATGCCACTCGAGATCATCTTATTTTGATGGGGCAAAATCAGATTGATCTGACCCCCGAAGAGTCAGCTAAGCTTTTGCAAGTAGCGCTACCTTTTATTGAGGAAGATTTTCAGAGCTCTATACTTTTTTATAACCAGCATTATTGGTTTATTCCTGCCGGCCCATTTTCCAGCTTAGCAAGTTACAGCGTGGATCAAGCTCACGGCCGAAATATTGATTGGTGGATGCCGCGAGATACCACAGAAGAAGGTATCGCGAAACGTTGGCGCAAACTTCAAAATGAAATCCAAATGCTTTGGCATATTGGCCCCGTTAATGAAGAGCGCGGACAACGTGGTATGCCCAGCATCAACTCAATCTGGATTAGCGGCATCGGTAAGCTCAATGACGTTCAAGCGCCTGCATTATTAAAACAATCTCAGCGTCTCATCGGCTCACACCCCATTCTGGCTGGCCTATCCAAGCTATTAAGCCTTCCACACGAAATCGCCCTGGATGAGAATAATTTACTTGGTGCCTTCGCCTGGCTAGATCAACCACAAGCAGCATGGCCCCAGTTAAGTGCAGCACTGCATGGCAAACAACTAGATGAGGTTGTCATCATCGACTTTCCGATGGGAAAGGTACGTGAGCGTATTTTCACCGCTAAAGATCTCAATAAAAAATCTTGGGCCTTCTGGAAAAAAGCAGAGCCACTGACTTGGAAGGAAATTAGTCAGCCATGAGTTACGCATGAGTTTCATATGAGCTTATTTTCACAACGCCCCTTCTCAGAGCGCACTGCCACATGGTTAGCGCAGAGTGGCTTACACCCACTACTGGCTAGACTCTATGCTGCTCGAGGTCTGCAATCTCCAGAAGAACTCTCGCTCGATTTAAAGCAACTGCTTTCGCCAGTTGAATTGAAGAATTGCATCAGCACCGCCTCTTTACTCGCTGATATCCTTGAGAAAAAAGAGCCCATGCTCATCGTCGCAGACTATGACTGTGACGGGGCAACCGCTTGTGCCGTCGGTCTGCGCGGCCTACGCATGCTCGGCGGCCCTGATACCCCAATTCAGTTTCTAGTTCCGAACCGCTTTACGATGGGATATGGCCTCACGCCTGAGGTTGTTGAGTTGGCAGCACAGCAAACGCCTAAACCGAAATACCTGATCACTGTCGATAACGGCATTGCTAGTGAGGCTGGCGTTGATCGTGCTCGTGAACTGGGTATGGAAGTGATTGTGACTGACCATCACCTTCCTGGAGATAACTTGCCGAAGGCGCTAGCAATCGTTAATCCCAACCAACCAGGTTGTAGCTTTCCAAGCAAAGCTCTTGCTGGTGTTGGTGTGATGTTTTATATGCTGGTGGCATTGCGCGCTGAACTTCGTAAGCGTGGAAAATTCTCCAATGAAACTCAACCTAAAGTAGAAAACCTCCTCGACCTTGTTGCCTTGGGAACAGTTGCTGACGTAGCGCAACTCGATCGTAATAATCGAGTATTAGTTTCTAATGGCTTAAAACGTATCCGTGCCGGGATATCTCAACCAGGCATTCAGGCGCTATTTCAGGCGGCGGCTCGAGATCCACGCAAAGCTAATACCTTTGATTTAGGCTTTGCCATCGGCCCCAGACTCAATGCCGCAGGGCGTCTAGCGGATATGACTTTAGGCATTCGCTTGCTCCTCACTGACAATGCAGATGAAGCCCTCAATCTTGCACATGAACTCGATCGTATTAATCGTGAACGCCGAGTGATTGAAACGGGGATGCAAGAAACTGCCCTCTCTCATCTTGCCGAAGATCAACTTGACGGCACTATGGCTGAGCGCACCAGTATTTGTTTATGGAACGCAGAATGGCACCAGGGTGTTGTTGGTATTGTGGCTTCACGACTGAAGGAACGCTTTAATCGCCCAGCGATTGTGTTTGCCCCTGCCGATGGCAGCACCGGTGAAGAATTACGTGGCTCTGGTCGTTCACTGACAGGCTTTCACTTGAGAGATGCCTTAGACCTGGTTTCCAAAAGAGAACCTGGACTCATTTTGAAGTTTGGTGGTCATGCGATGGCCGCAGGCCTAACGATTCGAAAAAGTGATTTTGAAAAGTTTGACACCTGCTTTCAGGAGGTAGCAAGTAGCCTATTAACGGATGAGTTACTAGAGCGCCGCCATGCCCACGATGGCGCATTGGAGCTTTCTGAATTTACCCCCGAAATCGGCGACTTGCTCGCTGAAGAGATTTGGGGCCAGGGCTTCCCTCAGCCGGTTTTCTATGGAGAATTTGAGATTACCCAGCAAAGCCTCATGAAAGAAAAGCATTTACGACTGATGGTTCGCCCCATTGGAAGCTCTGAAATCAAGGCAACTGATAAACCAATTACCGCCGTATGGTTCAACCGCACGCAAAGCCTGCCGGCTAAAGCTAAATTAGCCTACCGCCTAGTTACCGACCGCTATCAGGGACAGGCCCGCATCCAGCTCATGATTGAGGCCCATGACGAGGCAGCCAGCACCTAAGGGTCCAGGGCAATAACCCCCTTATAATCAGGGGATGGAAGCTGAACAACTAAACACTATTTCGAATACCTTGTCTGATCTGCTCACTCGTGAGCAAGCTCTTCGGGGGTATCTTTGACTTCGAAGTAAAGTCACGTCGCCTTACCGAAGTTAACTCCATTCTGGAGGATCCCACCATTTGGGATGATCAAAAAAAAGCACAAGCGCTGGGCAAAGAGAAGAAATTGCTCGATGGCGTAGTTGCCACGCTTACCGATCTCAATACCAACATTACTAGCGCTCTTGAGCTGTTTGATATGGCCAAAGAAGAAAGCGATTTTGAAACAATCGGCGCTATTGAGAAAGATGTTGAGAGCTACAGCAAGATTATTGGTGACCTAGAATTCCGTCGCATGTTTCATAATGAGATGGATTCATGTAATTGTTTTATCGATATTCAAGCTGGTGCAGGTGGTACTGAAGCCTGTGACTGGGCCAGCATGCTCTATCGCCAATATCTCAAGTATTGCGAACGCAAGGGTTACAAAACTGAAATTCTTGAAGAGTCTGATGGCGATGTTGCAGGTATTAAGAGCGCTACCATCAAAGTCGATGGTGAATATGCTTACGGCCACCTCCGCTCAGAAACAGGTGTCCATCGCTTGGTGCGTAAATCCCCTTTTGACTCTTCAAATGGTCGCCACACATCCTTTGCTTCTATCTATGTGTATCCAGAGATTGACGACTCCATTGAGATTGACGTTAATCCTGCAGATATTCGTACCGATACCTACCGCGCTTCTGGTGCGGGTGGTCAGCACATTAATAAAACCGACTCGGCTGTCCGTTTAACCCATATTCCAACAGGGATTGTGGTGCAGTGTCAGAACGACCGCAGTCAGCACCGTAACCGTGCTGAAGCGATGAGCATGCTCAAGTCTCGCCTCTATGAACATGAGATGCAAAAGCGTCGTGCTGAACAAGACAAATTAGAGGCCAGCAAAACTGATGTGGGCTGGGGACATCAAATCCGCTCCTACGTTCTAGACCAAAGCCGTATTAAAGACTTACGCACTAATGTCGAAATCTCCAATACTCAAAAAGTATTAGATGGTGATCTCGATGCCTTTATTGAAGCCAGCCTAAAACAAGGCGTGTAAAAATCAACCTCCCATTACTGCACCACGATAGATATGAACGATAAAACCCATTCAGATACTGCCCCAGCTACCGAAGTAGTTGATGAGAATCACATCATTGCGGAGCGCCGTGAAAAACTGGCCAAGCTTCGTGCTGGCGGTGTTGCATTTCCGAATGACTTTGTTCCTACTCATTTAGCGGCTGATTTGCATGCTCACTATGACAGCCTTACAAAAGAAGAGTTGGCTGAGAAAAAGATCCACGTCAAAGTAGCCGGCCGTATGATTCTCAAACGCGTTATGGGTAAAGCCAGCTTTGCCACCATACAAGACCGCAGTGGGCAGATTCAGTTCTACATCAATGATGAGCTCAGTGGTGCCGACGTTCATGGCGCCTTCAAGCACTGGGATATGGGTGACTTCATCTCTGCTGAAGGCAATCTCTTTAAAACCAATAAAGGCGAGCTGTCTGTTGAGTGCAGTAACTTACGCTTACTCAGCAAATCACTGCGTCCACTACCTGATAAGTTCCATGGCCTATCAGACCTAGAGACTAAATACCGTCAGCGCTATGTAGATTTAATTGTTAATCCAGAAAGTCGTAATACATTCAAAGCACGTAGCAATGCAATCGCTTCATTACGTCGCCATATGTTAGATGCCGACTTCATGGAAGTAGAGACACCAATGCTCCACCCTATCCCTGGTGGCGCAGCAGCGAAGCCCTTCATTACTCACCACAACGCACTCGACATGCAAATGTTCTTGCGTATTGCTCCAGAGCTTTACCTCAAGCGTTTAGTGGTCGGCGGTTTTGAGCGTGTCTTTGAAATCAATCGCAACTTCCGTAACGAAGGCGTAAGCCCACGTCACAATCCAGAATTCACAATGATGGAGTTCTATGCAGCCTATACGGACTACCGTTGGCTGATGGATTTCACAGAAGGTTTAATTCGTGCGGCGGCAATGGATGCACAAGGAACGGCTGTATTAACTCACCAAGGTCGTGAACTTGATCTGAGCAAGCCATTTCAACGTCTAACGATTGCGGAAGCTATCCTCAAGTACTGTGGCCAGTCAGGTAAGAGCTATGAAGCCGCTCAATTGGATGACATCAACTTCATCCGCACTGAGCTGAAAAAGGGCGGCGAGAACCCAGATGCCCCAACCCTCAAGAATGCCGGGATTGGCGCACTTCAATTAGCCTTATTTGAATTAGTGGCCGAAGAACATCTTTGGGAGCCAACTTACATCATTGATTACCCAATTGAAGTCAGCCCACTGGCTAGAGAGTCTGATACTCGCCCAGGCATTACTGAGCGCTTCGAACTCTTCATCACCGGTCGTGAAATTGCCAACGGCTTCTCTGAACTCAACGATGCAGAAGATCAAGCCAATCGCTTCCGCAAGCAAGTAGAGCAAAAAGAAGCGGGCGATGAGGAAGCCATGTACTTTGACCATGACTTCATCCGCGCTCTCGAGTACGGTATGCCTCCAACAGGTGGCTGCGGCATTGGTATCGATCGTTTAGTGATGTTACTTACTGATGCGCCCAATATTCGTGATGTGATTCTATTCCCGCACTTACGTCGTGAAGAAGAGTAATCATTCTTGAAATAAACAAAAGGCACCCTAGGGTGCCTTTTTTATTGCCGAGCAGAGAGTGCTGCGTTACGCTGGCAAACCTTTTTCATCAAATACGCCTTCAAATAAAGCTGAGCTCAAGTAACGCTCGGCCGTATCTGGAAGAACCACCACGATCGTTTTACCCGCGTATTCAGGCTTCTTGGCAAGACGAACGGCAACTGCAGCTGCTGCGCCACAGGAGATGCCCACCAAAATACCCTCTTCTTTAGCAATGCGGCGCGCGAACTCAATCGCCTCTTCATTGCTCACTTGCTCAACTTTATCGACCACTGATAAATCCAGATTGTCCGGAATAAATCCGGCGCCAATACCCTGAATCTTATGCGGTGCCGGTTTAATTTCTTCACCATTCAATTTTTGTGTGATGACTGGACTTGAAGTTGGCTCAACAGCGACTACCTCAATATTCTTTTTCTTGGTGTTCTTGATGTAACGAGCGACACCCGTAATTGTTCCGCCAGTACCAACGCCCGCTACAAATACATCGATCTTGCCATCAGTGTCTTCCCAGATTTCTGGGCCGGTAGTCTTTTCATGAATCGCCGGATTCGATGGGTTGCTAAATTGTTGCAGCAAGACATACTTAGAGTCTGACTCAGCAATCTCCTTAGCCTTAGCAACTGCGCCATTCATACCCTTAGGACCTTCGGTCAAAACAATCTTCGCACCCAAAGCGG
This sequence comes from Polynucleobacter sp. MWH-Adler-W8, assembly GCF_001889925.1. Lineage (NCBI taxonomy): Bacteria > Pseudomonadati > Pseudomonadota > Betaproteobacteria > Burkholderiales > Burkholderiaceae > Polynucleobacter > Polynucleobacter sp. MWH-Adler-W8. The sequence goes on from NZ_LZFI01000004.1 coordinate 149,789, forward strand.
TGAGCAACTTGCGGCGCTCAATACTCATGGTCTCCGGCATGGTTAGCGTAAGTGGGATGCCGCGGGCTGCTGCCACGAAAGCCAAAGCAATGCCAGTATTGCCACTTGTGGGCTCCACTAATTCCTTACCTGGCCCCAAGATGCCTTGTTCTTGCGCATCATTAATCATGGCCACACCAATACGACACTTCACTGAATAGGCTGGATTGCGGCCTTCAATCTTGGCAAGCACAGTTGCTTTAGCGCCATCAGTTACGCGATTTAAACGTACCAAGGGAGTCTTGCCAATGGTTTGGGAGTTATCGGTAAAGTAAGTCATAGAAATTCCTAAAAAAGGGAAACCAGCTGAAATGTCCATATATCTTATGGCATGACCCTATTTTTGTAAAACAAGCTATGCACATAAGCTAATTACTAAAAACACTATTAATACCCCCTTTTCTGCCATTTTTAAGAATTAGAATCAATTACGTTACAAATCAATTAAAGCCAAATACTTAATGCACAGCTCACGACGACGCCTTCTCAAATCACTGCTATCCATAGCGGTAATTTCAGCTACCCCGCTCATTGCAAAAGCAAGTGCGCCTTGGCCAAATAGACCTGTCAAATTGGTTGTTCCCGCACCACCCGGTGGAAGCCTTGATATTCTCGCGCGCACAGTTGCAAAAGAATTGACAACCAGACTAAATCAGACCGTCATGGTTGAAAATATGCCCGGCGGTGGTAGCAATATTGCATTTGGTTATGTTGCCAAAGCAGCACCCGATGGTTATACCTTGCTAGTAGGATGGGATAGTCTTGCGATTAATCCAGCTCTTTATCCTTCGCTCCCATATAAATTAGATCAATTTTCACCCATTTCACTTGCCATTACTGCACCGCAAGTATTGGTCGTTGGGCCCAAGCTCCCAGTGAAAAATTTGAAGACGTTTATTGAAGTTGCTAGAAGAGATCCCAATGGTCTCAGTATGGCGAATGCAGGAAATGGCAGCCCAGGCCATCTCGCAGCCGCACTACTTGAATCAAAAGCAGAGATTAAATTTAACAATATTCCCTATAAAGGCGGCGCTCCAGCAGTAGCTGATTTATTAGCGGGACATGTTGATGCATTAATGGTTACCTTAGCAGCAGCTCTGCCACACATTCAGTCCGGAAGACTGACTGCTTTGGGTGTAAGTTCTGTAAAGAGATCGACGGGTGCACCAACAATACCTACTATTGCAGAAGCTGGGGTTGCTGGATACGACTTGAACTCCTGGCAAGGATTTTTAGCGCCCGCTGGGACGCCAAATGAAATCATTCGTTTACTGAACAAAGAAATCGTTGCCAGCCTAAATGATCCCGAAATTAAAAAGAAATTAATCGCAGATGGCTTTGAGGTAGTTGCCAGCTCTCCAAAGGTTCTGGGCGAATATCTTGCTACTTCCACACCTAAATGGGCAAAGTTGGTAAAAGATTCTGGCGCAAAAGTTGATTAGACTAAATGCCGATTGAAATCACTTCTATTACTTGGTCTTTTTGAAGAAAGTGATTACCAAGACCAACAAGATCACCCCAAACCAAAGCAAGGACCATTCGGGTACTTGCAATCCTAGAATCGCAGGAAGTTGCGCTGAGCACAAACCATCTGCTTTAAAGAGCCAAGGCAAACTGTTAACTAGTTGAAACTGGCTAATCCAAATCTCTAAGGGATCTATTCCACAGGATTCGCCCGGGTGAGATAACAGCCAAACATGGTGGCCAGCTATTGCCGCCCCATATCCAGCAGCCAAGATCGCCAAACCATGAAATAGCTTCTTGAGCATTGGAATGCCGGCCGCCAAAAAGCAGGCAATGGCTATGCCTAGGTACCCCACTCTTTGCAAAATACACAAAGGGCATGGCAAGAAACTAACTCCTTGATAGCCCACTTGCTGCAATATCACCGCAAAAGCTACCAAGCCTAAGCTTAGGAAGGAAAGAAATAGATATTGGGCTCTAGTCATTACCCAATCATAGCGGCATCAGCCTTAGGAACCCTAAATCTTGGCTTTATTACTAAAAGTGCGTTGGATATAAAAAGTTAATCCGTCAATCCCCCAGAAATAGGGTGATTTTTGAGGATAATCAAGGTTTTGCAAAATTAATTAAGCTTTCTATGGCCGCATACAATACCGAAACCGTTTTAACCGTTCATCATTGGAACGACACTCTTTTTAGCTTTACCACCACTCGTAATAAGGGCTTGCGTTTTCGTAGCGGCCACTTCTTGATGATTGGTCTTGAGGTTGAGGGCAAACCTTTGGTGCGTGCTTACAGCGTTGCTAGCCCGAACTATGAAGAGCATCTCGAGTTCTTGAGCATTAAAGTGCAAGATGGTCCGTTGACATCACGCCTTCAGAAGATACAAGTGGGCGATCCAATCTTGGTGAGCGAAAAGTCGGTTGGCACATTGGTGCTCGATGACCTGAACCCAGGCAAGCATCTCTACCTATTTAGTACCGGCACTGGGTTGGCTCCATTTATGAGCATCATCCGCGATCCAGAAACTTATGAAAAGTTTGAGAAGGTTGTTCTCATTCATGGTGTTCGTCTGGTCAGTGAATTAGCTTATGCCGATTACATCCGTGACGAACTCACTCAAGATGAATTCTTGGGCGATCTCATTCGTGAAAAACTGATCTACTATCCAACAGTGACACGCGAAGCATTCAAGCACACTGGTCGCCTCACTACCGCAATTGAATCAGGTCAACTTTTCAAAGATATTGGTCTTCCGCCGCTCGATCCAGCAGTGGATCGTGCCATGATTTGCGGTAGCCCCTCTATGCTTAAAGAAACCTCTGAAATGTTGGCCGCCAAGGGCTTCAAAGTTTCCCCAAGCCTTGGCCAGATGGGTGACTACGTCTTTGAACGTGCGTTCGTAGAGAAGTAATAAACTCACCTCTATATATCTAGAAGTTATTTAGATATTGCAATATATTCCTTGTGGTTATATAGACCCCTTGGTACATTGTCTCTAACGAGATATTTACCAAGGAAATGCGATGTCACCCGTCCGAGAGCATTACAACCCTGTAATTACCCAATTATTGCGTGAGCATGACCGCCTCCCCCACGAGAAGGTCTCTGAGCGTAAGAGCTTTCAGCGTCAAATTCTATTCCTCATGAATGCCATCAAGCTCGAAGAGTTTGAGCAGTCCTTTGCTTAAGATGAACGGAAACAGATAATGCTGCAATTCTTCTTAGACTCTTCTCACTTTATTATTTCTGGTGCGCTCGTAGGATTACTAGTGGGCATGACTGGCGTTGGTGGCGGCTCACTAATGACCCCATTGCTAACCATTATCTTTGGTGTAGCGCCAACAACAGCGGTTGGAACCGATCTAGCATTTGCAGCAATTACCAAAGGCTTTGGGACCGCCGCACATAGACTTCATGGCAATGTGCGTTGGGATATTGTTCGCCTCCTTTGTATTGGAAGCATCTCTACGGCGATAATTTCAATTCTTGTATTGAAGTTTATTGGGCCCGTCTCAAAAAGTTTCAACCATTTCATCAGCCTTTCTATCGGTATTTCAGTTCTTTTAACGGCTATTTCACTTCTGTTTAGAGCTAAGCTTTTGAAATGGGTACAAGATAATCCATCACTCCTACCGACTGGGTCACGTCTAAAACTGGCTACTATTATTGTGGGCGCTGTTATTGGAGTACTTGTAACTATCTCCTCTATTGGAGCTGGCGCTATTGGCGCAACACTCATCCTCTTGCTCTACCCACACCTTAAGCCCTCACAAGTTGCAGGAACCGACATTGCATACGCCGTGCCCCTTACGGCCTTGGCAGGCATTGGTCACTGGTGGCTTGGTAACGTGCATTTTGACTTACTCTTTGGGCTATTAATTGGGTCTGTCCCAGCAATTTGGTTGGGAGCAAAACTCTCTAGCATTTTGTCAGAGCGAATTACCAGGGCAACACTTGCAACTACACTTTTTTTAGTGGGTATTAAATTAGTTTGCTCATGATTACACCAGAATTTTGGTCGATTCCAACAGGCATCCTTCAACCAGCTGAGCTTACTGAAAAATCTGCTGTTTTAAAGTGGCGCCTGGTGGATATTTCCAAACGCTTTGCTGATGTTCGGTTTGCTACTAGCTTGGCGGCAGAAGACATGGTGGTAACTGATGCAATTAACAAAGCACAGGCCAAGATCAAGCTATTTACTTTAGCGACTGGACGCCTGCATCATGAAACCGTAGATATGGTTAAGACCACTGAAGATCGCTACGGCGTATCGATTGAAAAGGTTTATCCAAAAGATGAGGATGTACAAGCATTCATCGAGCAATATGGCATGAATGGTTTTTACGATGGCGAGGAGCCCAAGAAAGCGTGTTGTGCTGCACGCAAGATTAAACCCCTAAATGCCGCATTATTTGGCGCTGATGCCTGGTTGACTGGTCAACGTCGCGAGCAATCCACCACCCGCACTGAACTCAATTTTGAAGAACTAGATGATGCAAGAGGCATTGCAAAGTTCAATCCTTTGTTTGATTGGACTGAAGCCGATGTCTGGGCCTACATCAAACAAGAGAAGGTTCCGATACATCCGTTACATCTCAAAGGCTACCCCAGCATTGGCTGCGAGCCGTGCACACGCCAGGTCAAAAAGGGTGAAGACATCCGTGCTGGTCGCTGGTGGTGGTTGCAAAGCGATAGCAAAGAGTGTGGTTTACACGTTAATAAATAATCAATCATTAATACTTAGCAGAAACAAATTACAGAATGTCAGACCAAAAATTACTTGATGACCACTTGGATTGGCTAGAAGCTGAGTCGATTTATATCATCCGTGAAGTTGTAGCGCAATGCGCCAATCCTGCTATGCTATTTTCTGGCGGAAAAGATTCCATCGTGATGTTTCACTTAGCACGTAAGGCGTTCCAGTTTGGCGATCGTCCTGTGAAACTGCCCTTCCCTATCTTGCATATTGATACAGGCCATAACTACCCAGAAGTCATATCCTATCGTGATGCTGTTGTAGAAAAGACTGGTGTGAAGCTGATTGTGGGTCACGTTGAAGACTCCATCAAAAAAGGAACTGTTCGCCTGCGCAAAGAAACTGACTCACGTAATGCTGCGCAAGCCGTAACCCTGCTCGAAGCTATTGCTGAATATGAATTCGATGCCCTGATGGGTGGCGCCCGCCGTGATGAAGAAAAAGCACGTGCTAAGGAGCGCATCTTCTCCTTCCGCGATGAATTCGGTCAATGGGACCCTAAGGCACAACGCCCTGAACTCTGGAACCTCTATAACGCCCTTATCGCCAAAGGCGAGAACATGCGCGTGTTCCCAATCTCCAACTGGACTGAGCTCGATATCTGGCAATACATTGCTCGCGAGAAATTAGAACTTCCAAGCATCTACTACACACACCAACGTGAAGTGGTGAAGAAAAATAATTTATTAGTTCCGGTAACTGATGTAACGCCAAAAGCAGCCGGTGACATCGGCGAAATACTAAATGTACGTTTTCGCACCGTAGGTGATATTAGTTGCACCTGCCCCGTGTTGAGCACTGCAGCCACTCCACTGGAGATCATTGCCGAAACCGCCATTACTGAAGTCACTGAGCGTGGCGCAACCCGTATGGACGATCAAACCAATGAGGCCTCCATGGAGCGCCGCAAGAAAGAAGGCTACTTCTGATGACTACCAATCAAAATCAAAATGTTGTTCGCTTCATTACCGCTGGTAGCGTAGATGACGGAAAAAGCACCTTGATTGGGCGCCTGCTCTATGACACTAAATCTATTTTGGTGGATCAACTAGAGTCCCTCTCTAAAACCAAGCATGCTCGTGTTACCTCCTCTGATGCAGGCGTTGATTTAGCCCTCCTCACCGATGGCCTAGAGGCTGAGCGTGAGCAAGGCATCACTATTGATGTGGCTTATCGCTACTTCTCTACTCCAAAACGCAAATTCATTGTTGCTGATGCTCCAGGTCACGAGCAATACACTCGCAACTTAGTGACTGGTGCATCTCAATCTGATGTTGCCGTCATTTTGGTTGATGCAACACGTGTTGATCTCAATACCATTCCAGCTACTTTATTGGCACAAACTAAACGTCATGCAGCGATTGTGCATTTATTGGGACTACGTCATGTGGTATTTGCCGTCAATAAGATGGACTTATATGAGTTTGATGAGAAAGTCTTTAACACCATCAAGATTGCGATTGAAGATCTGACTCAAAAAATTGGGTTGCCAAAGCCGACCTTAATTCCAATCTCCGCATTACTTGGCGCCAACGTCGTTACTACCAGCAAAAATACACCTTGGTACAAAGGCCCCACTCTTTTAGAGTGGCTTGAGAGTTTGGATACCAGCCCTGAGTCTGAAAAGCTATCACTCCGCTTCCCAGTGCAATACGTTGCACGTCAAGACGGCAGCGCTTCTGATGACTTCCGTGGCTACCTTGGCGAAATCGAGTCTGGCACTATCCGCAAGGGCCAAAAGATTAAAGTACTGCCAAGCGGATCTGAAGCGACTGTTATAGAGATTTATCTAGGCAATCGCTCCAGCAGCAAACATACCAATGGTAATAATGCCGTGAATTTTGCCCAAACTGGTCAAGCAGTAGCAATTCAATTATCTGAAGATATTGATGTATCACGCGGCTCTTTATTTGTTAGCGCCGAAGATAGCCACCCACCAGTACTGAGCAAGCAACTTTCTGCCGATTTATGCTGGTTAGATAACGAGCCACTCTCCTTGAGTCGTAAATACGCTTTACGTCACACCACCAATACTGTTGGTGCGAAAGTTAAGAACATTCAGCAGGTTCTAGACGTGCAAACATTGTCTCAAGCAAGAGATGTACAAACACTTTCCACCAACGAGATTGGCCGCATTGATTTTATTTTGCAAAAGCCAATCGTTGCGGACCTATTTGATCAATCTCAGCGTACTGGAGCCTTTATCTTAATTGATGAGGCCACTAACCATACAGTCGCGGCAGGCATGATTCGTGAGGTAGCACCTCAGTAAACCGATCGATTTACAGGTACTTACTGACTGCAATATTAATTATCGCTCCACCAAGCACTAGCCACAGGAATAGAATGGCCGCCAACTTCAATGGCCTTGTTCCTGCTTTGGCTATTGCGGAAAGATGGGTTGTCAAACCAAGGGCACCCATAGCTAATGCCAATAAAAAATTATCTAGATAGATAAGGCCAGTACGGACATTTTGGCTGATGTAGCCCGTTGAATTAATCCCAATAGCAATCAAAAAGAAGATTGCAAATACTGGGAAAAATTTACCGATAGACTTTTTTGTATCGCCACTGGTCGCATTTCCAGTCGCAGAGGTTTTTCGTGTCTTTTCAGAAAACGATAAAAAGGCTGAAACGCCAATTAAAAATGGTGCCAACATCATGACTCGCACCATTTTGGCAATTACAGCTGTATTAGTGACATCATCACCAATTGCACCTGCTGTTGCGACTACCTGAGCAACCTCATGAATAGTAGAGCCAATATAGATGCCAAATTTTTCTGGGCTGCAACACTCGGGATAATGAAGTGAAGTGTAAGAATAAATTATTGGGTAAATAAAAATAGAAATAGTTCCAAAAATCACAATGGTAGAAATTGCAACGGCAACCCGTTCATTGCTTGCCTTCAGAATAGGTTCAGTCGCTAAGATGGCGGCCGCACCACAAATTGAACTGCCCGCACCAATCAAAATCGAAGTATCTCGGTCTAGTTTGAAATATTTCACACCCAGATATACCGCCAAGATGAATGTGGATGTCAGCATGACCGCATCAATCACAATGCCGCTAATGCCGACATCACCAATATCTTGGAATGTTAGTCTGAAACCATACAAAATAATCCCTAAGCGCAGCACTTTTTGCTTGGAAAAATTAATTCCAGAACCGCAATAAGAAATCAAAAATTTATAAATTGGCATATTGCCAATTGCAATGCCAATCAAAATAGCTAAAGTAAGAATACTTAAGCCATTTCTTCCCAATGCAGGATACCTACTAGACATTTCTATAGCCACCAAGGCAACTATGGTTGCGAATAATATTCCTGGGATATTTTTAATAAATGACATTACTGAGGTGGTATCTATGCAATCAACTCACTGAAATACTCATGTTGATCAGTATTCAGGGTGGATACTCGCCATTCAATAGGATCATCCTGGATACCAAGCGCAACTCTACGGATCACCAATACAGGAGAGTTGGACTTTATGCCAAGCCACTCAGCATGCTGCTTGCTTGCAAGCCCCGCTCTTAAACGTTCGCTACTACGAACTACGGTCTGTCCATATTTCATTTGATACAGCTGATAGATACTTCCCTCACGATTGATGTAATCAGCCCGTGTGAGTTTCTGAAAGCGTTTCTTATCTAGTGTGATCTGGTCAATCATCACACATTTATTTTCTAAGTAAAGGCAATTGACTAGACGCCATACTGCCGCTCCTTCTTTAATTGCAAGCTTATTAGCCTCTTCTTTATTTGCAACAGCGCTCGTTAAAGAAACAAGATCAACCCTTGGGTGACCTTTTTTATCGGCATCATGTTTTACAACGTGGAAAAAGTAATACAACAGACGCTTGAGATCATGCTCAGCAACATAGGTACCCCTGCCTTGGCGACGAACCACAATGCCTTCAGCAACTAACTCGTCCACCGCTTTACGCAGGGTTCCTATAGATACATCTAATTCTTTTGCTAGATCCTTTTCAGCAGGCAAGGCCTGCCCCATAGGATATCGACCCCTGACCAGATCCTCGGTGATCTTTTGCTTTACTTCTTGATAAGCGGTCAGGGACTTCATACCTTAAGACTTAAGCGGATTCGTATAAACGAGTTAACACGAATTCACGATGCCCGAGAATCTCGGAGGCAGTTAATTCGCCATCAGCAGTACGAACTAGGCACTCTAACAGCTTATTACCAGCATCATCCATATTTTCTTCACGACGCAAAAGTCCTGAGACATCAACGTCAATGTGCTCACCCATCGTGCGAACTGTTTTTGGATTGGCACAAATCTTAATCACAGGAAGAATTGCATTACCAATCACGTTACCTTGGCCTGTTGGGAAGAAGTGAGCAGCAAATCCAGCAGCAGCACATAAGGTCACCATCTCAGCAGCAGCTGATGAGGAGTCCATAAAATGCAAACCAGGGATCTTAGGCTCCTCACCCTTATCCAAGACGCTATCAACGATACATTTCTTGCCGATCTTCTGAATATTGCCCAAGGCTTTTTCTTCAATCGTAGTCAAGCCACCGGCAATATTGCCCTTAGTTGGCTGTGAGTCAGATAAGTCGCTTGTCTTATGGCGCTCAATAACATCTTGATAACGATCAAACATTTCGCGGAACTTTTTCTTTACTTCTGGAGTACGGCAACGCGCTTCAACCAAATGCTCACCGCCAGTTAACTCAGTAGTCTCACCGAAAACCAAGGTAGAACCAATGCCATAGAGCTTGTCAAATGCATCACCAACGGTTGGGTTAGCACCGCAACCAGATGTTGTATCAGATTCACCGCACTTGGTAGACACCCATAATTCAGATAAAGGTGCCTTAACCCGCTTTTGCTTAGAGGCATGCTTCATCATTTGGTATGCAGCTTTGCTAGCGGAAGCAATCGTAGCCGTATCGCCATTACCTTCAATCCAGAAACCTTCAACTGGCTTGCCGGAAGCTTTAATGCCATCCACTACAATTTTTGTCCATTGTGGCTCAATACCGATCACCACTACAGCAGCTACGTTTGGATTAGACCCCGTACCAATCAAGGTGCGGAAGTGTAGATCCAAGTCGGCGCCAAACTGCAAGCGACCATATGAGTGAGGAATAGCCTGAGTTCCCTTGATGTTGTTTGCCACAGCTTCGCAAGCTGCATTGGACAAATCATCTAAAGGCAAAATTAATACGTGATTACGAATTCCCATGCGGCCATTTTCACGGCGGTAACCCATGAAGCTCGCGTCTTTCAAATTAATCATCTTGTTTTCTTTCTAAATGAATGGGTGAATAAGGGCCTGGATTACCAGCGCTTAGTTTTTACGTTTTGGACATGAAGGTGCTCGCCTTTTTTAATGGGAGCTACAACCTTGCCAATGTCCACGCCATACTTCATCACCGTATCGCCTGACTTAAATTCATTTAATGAAATTTTGTGGCCGATTGGAATATCGCTCTCAGATTTCATATTGAGCGTTAAATCTCCGTCCATCACCCAACCAATTAAATCGTCTCCAGCTTTTACACCTTCAACAACCACTACACCTACGCCATCTCCTGGCTCATGCACGACAAAATGGATCATTATCTTCTCCTCATTAATCCCATTGATTGACTGCTAATTCCATGACTGGCGGATGCCAGTCCGAATTTCTTCTACAACTACATCAGAAACATTCACACCCTCTTTAAAGCCTGATGCACGCTGCTTAAAACGCCTTTGTCCTGGAACACGGGTACCTGAATCGGATGCCATGGTTTTTAAGAGTTCCTGCATCTTCTTTGCAAATACCTGAGTGCCTGCCAAGCCTGGATCAATTGTTAGCAATAGTTGACCGATGCGTGGACGATTACCTTTGGCATCAAAAAAGGAATCTGCCTCATAGGAGAAACGGCTTCCGGATAAACCAACCACTAGCAACTCAATAATTAACGCGAGCAAGGCCCCTTTATCACCGCCCAAAGGAACCATCAATCCCTTGAGCCCCTCATTTGGATCGGTCGTTGGTTTGCCTTCAGCAGTTAAAGCCCAGCCCTCTGGAATAGATTCACCTTTTTTAGCGGCAACCAACAATTTGCCCCGAGCCACTGCCGAGAGCGACATATCAATTACTAATGGGTCACGCTTAGCAACCGGAAATGCTGCGGCTAATGGATTCGTGCCAAATAGCGCTTTGCTCCCACCAACCATTGGCATAGCCGCTGGCGTATTGCCAAACAGTAAAGAGATATAACCAGCCCGCGCTGCTGCTTCAGCAAAGTGCCCAGCAACCCCAAAGTGATGGCTGTTGGTAACTGCAACAAGACCCACTCCAGTCTTAGAGGCTAAATTCACAGATAAGTCAGTAGCAAATCGTAGCGCCGGAAATGCAAGTCCATCACATGCATCCACCAATGCAGCAGATGCTTTAAATGGTCGTACCTTCAATTTTGGCGATAACTCAATTCGGCCATTTCTAGCGTGTCCAGCATATTGAGAGACACGCGCCAGTCCATGAGAGGCTAATCCGTCAAGCTCAGCCAGCGCTAAAAATTGCGCAGTCTCGTAGGCCGCCTTCTCTCCAATACCTGCTGCCTGTAATCCAGATGAAGCCAACTCAACCATCTCTTGATAGGATAAATTCATCTTATGCTCCTAAAAACTGATTAACTTCATCAGCAATCATTTGACTAACGCGCTCATTACTTTCATGGGTTACGCCGGCAATGTGCGGAGTGAGAATGAGATTCTCAATTCCAGAAAAGTGACTTAAATCTTTAGCTGGCTCGCTCTCAAACACATCAATCGCTGCGCCACCTAGATGCCCAGAGCGTAAACGCTCTGCCAGCGCCTTCTCATCAACAATCCCGCCACGCGCAGTATTAACAAGGCATGCACCGGACTTCATTTGATCGAGAACGGAAGCATTAAATAAGTTCTTTGTTTCGGGCAGAAATGGAAGATGCAAAGTGACCGCATCACTTTTTGTAAGCAGCTCTTTTAAAGAGAGCAAAGGTACCGTGAACCCATCAAGCTCAACAGATTCGCCTGACAGTATTGGGTCATAAGCAAGGCACTGCAAGCCAAATGCATGTGCTTTTTTGGCCACCACCTTGCCAATACTTCCAAAACCAACGATGCCAATGGTCTTGCCTAAAAACTCATGGTAACCAGAGAAACGTGGACGAGGCCACTCACCCCTCAAGGTTGAAACCGTTGCAGGAATGAATCCCCTGGTTAATGCAACTGCAGCACCCACGACATACTCAGCAACAGACTCAGCATTGGCACCTGTTGCGGGAATAACTTTGATATTGCGCTTGGCGCAAGCGGGTAACTCAATATTTTCAAGACCGACACCGAGTCGACCCACTACCTTCAAGTATGGCGCGCCAGCCAAAATCTCTTCATTCACTTGGGTGAGGTTGCGAACAATCAAGCCCTCAATATTTTGCAGCGCAGCAATAAGGGCTGGACGGTCTTTATAAAGCTCTGGCTCGTAAACCACTGCATGTTTAGAACGCAGGGTTTCTAGGGCTTGACTTGTAATGAACTCGGAGATCAAAATAGATGACATATCTAAATCATATAGATGATTTAGATATCTTGCAAGACCCCAATTATTGTGTAGTGTGATTATGAATTTGATTGCATCAGACAATGGCTGGAGGAGACACTAGAAATACATAAGCTTATAACTAACAAATAGAGATCGCATGATTTTTTAGATGCATATGCAGATAAGATATTTCGATCAAATTACCATCGGAGATAGTAAGCATGTTTAAGCAACATATCAGCAAGCTGGGAAGAAAATTTCTATTGATTGCAGGCTCATTAGCGCTCCTAACCTCTCCTTTGGCCAGCGCACAAAACTGGCCAACAAAACCTATCAAACTTATTATTCCTTTTGCTGCCGGAGGCACCACCGATATACTCGGCCGCCTTCTAGCTCAGCAACTGACAAAAGATCTCGGTCAAAATGTGATTGTTGAAAATAAGCCTGGCGCTGGCGGAAATATAGCGGCTGAGTATGTGGCGCAATCATCTGCAGATGGCTATACGATCATGCTGGCTTCTGGGAGTATGCTCACCGTAAACCCATCGCTCTACAAGAAATTGCCAGTTAACTATGCCAAGGACTTTGTCTACATTACCAATGTAGCAAGTGGACCGATGCTCTTGTCCGTTAGCAATAAGATTCCAGTAAAGAATGTTGCTGAATTTATTGCTTATGCCAAAACCAAGGATCTGAACTTCGGCTCAGCAGGTATTGGCAGCCAGGTTCATATGGCAGAGGAAAACTTTTCCTACACAGCAGGAATTCCTGCTACGCACGTACCTTATAAGGGGGAATCAGCAGCGCTGAATGATCTGGTCGCTGGTCAGATTGACTTTATGGTGGGCAACCTAACAGCAGCGGCAGGTTTTGCGAAGGCGGGTCAAATTAAGCCCTTAGCAGTTACCAGCTTAAAGCGCTCCAAACAATTGCCTGATGTTCCTACTGTTGCTGAGTCAGCCATACCCGGATTTGAATCTACCGGCTGGTTTGGATTGGTTGCCCCAGCAAACACCCCGAAAGCAATCACCGATAAGATTTATGCAGCCACTGTTAAAGCCATAAATTCTGAAGCATTACGAACTAGCTTAGATTTAAACGGACTCACTGCAGTAGTTAACAATCAGAAAGAATTTGAATCCCAAGTGAAAGCAGAGTCGGCGGCATGGGAGAAAGTGATTAAGGGTAGAAATATTAGCGCCCAATAAGATATTCCCCATCCCAAAAAAGTGAAGTTAAGAGCTTCGCTTTTTTAAAGCTGACGAATCAACAGCATCGTTCCAGCAAAAATTAGAATTGATCCATAAGCCACCCTCATAGCAGCATTACTCAATTTGGTATGGACGTGGGTGCCCAACCAAATACCAAGAAATGTAGCAGGCATGAGGCAAATTGCTAACCCAATAACAGGCAGACTCAAAATTAGACCGGTCACCAACATTAAAGTTAGGCGCAAAAATGTCAACATGAAAATTGCAAACGCCATGGTAGCGCGTAATGCCTTAGGATCATTAATCCGCAATCCTAGATAAGACACATAAATCGGTCCACCCGTGGCAAATAATGCTGTAAAGGTGCCCCCAAAAAATCCAAATGGTGCCGCCCACCATTTATTAATTGGCTCATGCATTTCTGAATTTCTCTGCCACAGGACCCGAGCACCATTAATCGCAGCAAAGCAACCTAATGTGATTAATAGTGGCTCACTTGGCGCTTTGACCAATAAATAAATTCCTAGAAGCATGCCAATTAGGCTAAATGGGAACAGCCATTTAAGCTCCTTGAGATTAGCATCTTGAGATGATTTTTTGCCGACATATAAAGAGGCGCAGATATCAATAATGACCATCATTGGTACCACTGTTTTTAATGGAAACATCTGAACCAGCAGTGGTACGGAAATGATTGATGACCCGAATCCTGAGATGCCAAAAATGAAATATGCGACAAAAATAACTAGCATCGCTATTCCAAACTGGATGGGGTCAATCAGATCAAAAATATTAAGCCTCGACTAAGATAGTTCGACCCGGCTTAATCATCGTAAATTGAACCGGACGATTTTCAATCTTTAATTCTTGGCGGCTGAAATTGACTGCAGTGAAATAAGAATCTTCTAGCGATCCTGGCTCTGGGAAGTCATCCCGATAATGAGCGCCTCTAGAATTCTCCCTAGCAATAGCTGCCTCAGTGACAGCCTGACTCACCAATATCAGATTTTGTAAATTCATCCAATCTTGCCAAGTATTGCTATATTCCCGCTGAATATCACCCACACCTATTTGATTTAATTGGTCAGCCAATTGCTTTAGGGTTTGACGTGCGCGCAAGAGGCAATCTTTTGTTCTCGAGATGCCAACGTCATCCCACATGCATTCGGCAAGTGCGTCGCGGATTGCTTCAATATCACCTGCCGCTTTTTTCAATGGCGCTTCATGCGCCTCAATGCTTGCCGCGACCTCATCCATATTGCACACGCTTAGCTTCTGTGAAGAAACCCAGTGGGCCATCGCCTCTCCTGCAATTCCGCCAAATACTGTTGAATTAGCAACGCCATTACCACCCAAGCGATTGGCGCCATGTACGCCACCCGTATCTTCACCCGCCGCAAATAAACCCGGAAGATCGGTGCTGCAATCTTTCTTGAAAACTAAGCCGCCCATCATGTAATGCGCAGTTGGGACAACCTCTACCAAATCATTGGCAAGATCAAATCCACTATCAGCGCAACGCTCAACCATGCCTTTAAATTGTTTGCGTACATTATCTGGGCCTAAATGGCTCATTTGAATGTAAACACCACCATTCGGCGTAGCACGCCCTGCACGAATTTCTGAATTAATCGATCGAGAAACAATATCTCTGGTAGCGCGCTCATTACGCGGATCGTAATTACCCATAAAGCGCTCTTGATTACCGTTCAACAAGTATCCACCAGCGCCACGCAAGCCTTCTTCTAGCACAGTACCCGTCATACGGGTGCCAGGCCCCGCCAATAAACCGGTAGGATGAAACTGGACCATCTCCATGTCACGCAATGTTAGGCCGGCACGTAATGCCATGGCTAAACCATCGCAACTCTTATCGCCAGACGGTGTGTGGTACTTATACATGGTTGGACCACCCCCAGTTGCAAGCAGTACAGCCTTAGCGCGCACCAATACAAACTTACCCGTCTGCATATCAAGCATCAATACACCTGCAAGTGATTTTCCATCTTGACTATGAATCAACTCAATCGCGCGATGCTCTTCAAGACGATTAATTCCGCGAGACCAAACTTGTTCGGCGAGACGATTAATAATCTCAATACCCGTTAAGTCGCCTTTGTGAACTGTGCGGTCAAACGTTTGACCAGCAAATGCTTTTTGATGAACTGTGCCATCTGGATTGCGGTCAAAAAAGCAACCTAATTCATTTTCAAGCTCATGTATCCGCTCAACCGCTTTAATAACTAGCGTCCAAGCTAGATCTTGATCGGAGAGCCATTTACCGCCTTCAATCGTATCCATAAAATGGCGCTCAACAGAATCTCCTTCCGCTAAGGCCACGTTGTAACCACCCTGCACCATCCGCGTACAGCCGCACTTACCTAACAATCCTTTAACTGCAATCGTGATATTTAAGTTAGGGTCCGCCTGATGTGCGTGTAGAGCTGCAAAGAGGCCTGCGCCTCCTGACCCCAAAATCAAAATATCGGTATCTATTATTGGGATCGTATTCATGATGTAATCCCCAGACTTTTCAGCACCGCTTCTTTTTTGCTGGCCACATCACCTTTCACTTCTTGATAAATGCTCCCGCCATGACTATCCATCGCAACTAGCAATGGGCCAAAATCCTTAATCTTAAAGCGCCATAAAGACTCTGGATTGAGATCATCCATATCCACATCTTCAATCTGTTCAATCCAAGTTGTTTCCAGAGCCGCAGTACCACCAATAATAGCCAAGTAAACACCACCGATTTCCTTGAAAGCCTCTGCCGAACCCTCTCGCATACCGCCTTTACCAACAATCATGCGTACACCGTTTTGAGTCATCAAGGGTCGAGTAAAGCGCTCCATACGATCCGATGTAGTCGTGCCAATACAAATAGGTTCATAACCCGCAGGAAACTCGTCACTGATAGGCACTTTACGAACATTTGGCGCCGTATGAATAACTGCATGGCCATTCAAATCAAAACGTGTTTTACGATCATGATCAAACATATGAATTTGAGTCGCATCGCGAATGCCAAATAAAGTAGTTTGCAAAGTCACGGTATCGTTAATGCGAAGTTTGCGAATATCTTCTTCACTTACGGGTGTTGATAGGTTGTAATGTGGCATCCGTCGTCTTCCTAGAATCCGTAGGTTACACCAGCAGGCGTAAAAGTTGCGCGTGCTCTACGAGCTGAGTGACATTGCATATTGACTGCAACAGGATTCAAAGTAATGTGAGTATGAGCTAGCTCAACTTGCACTGCAAACGCAGTTCCATCGCCGCCGAGCCCTTGTGGACCAATTCCAAGTTGGTTAACAGCAGCACTAAGCTCTTTCTCCAGCTTGGCACCCTCTTCATCACTACATACACTACCTAACTCACGGGTTGCCGCTCGTTTTGCCATCGCAACACATTGATCTGATGTACCGCCAATACCAACACCCACAATCGTTGGCGGGCAAGTCTTACCGCCAGCAGAGACAACGCTCTCAATCACAAATGCTTTGACGCCCTTAATGCCATCTGCAGGGATCGCCATTTTTAAAAAGGAATTATTCTCTGAACCGCTTCCCTTTGGCACCATTTCAATTTCGACTGACTCTACTTCATCAAAAAAATCAATATGAATGGCCGGCATATCAATGCCACAAGAGGTGTGATTATTTTTACGAGTAATCGGATGTACCACCGAGGATCTCAGTGGATACTCTTTAGTGGCACGCTCACAACCCTTGCGAATAGCCGCCTTTAATGCCATGCCATCAAATTGCACATTGCTACCAATCTTCACGTTATAGATCGGTAGACCGGTATCTTGGCAAAGCAGATTATCCTCACGCTCTGCTACGGTGATATTAGTAATCATGGTCTTCAAGACTACCTGAGCGCGTGAATCTGTCTCAGCCTTGTCTAATCTATTAATACCCGCCTTAATATCATCAGGCAAAATCTTCAGAGCGCGAATGTAGAGCTCTTTACAAGCCTCTTCCACTAAATTCATTTGTAATTGCATATCAGCCTAATCAACTAGCAAAATATAAAAATAAGAGTCCGCAAGCGATGGCGAACAGGATGGAGAGCTGTATCCAGCTCTTACGCAAGCCCTTCCATGGCCCAAACTCAATCATTAACAGGCGTATTCCACCGGCTAAATGAACAGCCAGTAAAATCACAAGAACCCACTCTCCAAACTTAAATACCCAGAAATCCGTTAAAGCTAAAGATTTTTCAAAGCCCTGTGCACCTCGCAAGGATTGGGAGAGCATTAAAAAGTGTAGTGGAATAAAGCATGCCAATAACAGACCAGAAAAGCGATGGCATATATATGCGAAATAAGACAAGTGACTTTTAGCGCGGTAATCTAACTTTGGTCTGGAGCTCATAACTGACCGCCTGTAAATACCCCAATAACTGCTGTAGTACCAAGTACCAAAATCAGCAAAGCCAGAATCCAAGATAGAGGCCTAGCTAACCCACTCTTAGGGAAAGTTTCCTGCAGAATATTCGCAACGCCGATTGGCGCATGTACAAAACAGGCAATAACAAACACTTCATAAAAAATGGCAAATAGGATGTTGCCTTGAGTGCGGCCTAATATCTCTTGAGCACTTAAGCCACCTCTAATGGCGTAAAAAATGATCAGTAAGTGAATCGCTACACAAAGTCCAAGCACCATAGCACTAATTCTTTGTGCATACCAAAGCTTTGCCTGCAGGATGCCCGTACTCATAACTTGCCCCATCTACTTCCGCGGACAGCAGCCCTTGCCACCAACTTTTTCAGGCCGGCAATACTTGCTGTCGGCTCAATAGCCTTCGGACAACGCTCAGTGCAAGAGCCTTGTGTATGGCATGCATGGCAGCCAGCATCGCCTGCTACGGCACGCATACGCTCAACTTGCTGAACATCCCTTACATCATTCGTTAGTGTCCAGGCGCGATTTAATGCAGCCGGACCCAGATAATTTGGCCTAGACTCTATAACCTCACAAGAGGCATAACAAACACCACAACCAATACATTCAATTCCTGCATTAGCTAACTGACGCTCTACAGAATTTGGTTCGACCTTAGCAAAATCATCATGGCGGGTTTGATTGCCTTTAAAGAATCCAACTGCACCATTCCACTTATTAAAAAACTCTCGCATATCAGTTGCAAGATCTTTAATGACGGGCAAGTTATTCAAGGGGGCGATCTCTAATGAATCACCCTGAAGAATTTGAGAGACGTGCGTACGACAAGTCCAGCGAGCCACACCATTAACAGTCATAGCGCAGGAGCCGCACATACCTACCCGACAAGCAAAGCGATAACTCAAGGTGGAATCAAGCTTCCTCTGAATATAGGTAACCACATCCAAAACCGTTTGATTTGGGTTGCGAGGCACGAGGTATTCAACAAACTCGCCCTCCTGGGAGCCGCGCCACACCCTTACTTTGAGATCAGTATTTGACATGAATCTATTATATTGACGAATAGTAAAAAATAAATCGAATTAATTTTTCTTTGAGATAAAGTATTTATTTATAATAAAAACTATGTCTAGCATCAAAACCCTCAAAAACTTCCTTTCAATCACTCGTCATAAGAGTGTTGCTGCAGCAGCCAGGGAAATTGGTCTTACTGCTGCTGCCGCTGGCCAGCAATTACAACAACTAGAAAAAGAAATTGGCCTTGAGCTATTTGATCGGACTAAGCGGTCTCTTACACTAAATGCGCACGGCAGATCTTTAATTGAGCCTATCCAAGAAATTGTGGCTCGTTACGAGACTCTTGGCTCGGATCTAAAATCAGATCTTAGCGGCACTATTGTTTTGGGAGCACTCGTATCCACCCTGATGGGCGCATTCGGTAAAACTTTAAATGAACTAAAACAGAGCTTCCCCAGCCTTGAAGTGAAATTAATTGCTGGTTTATCGAGCAACTTCCTAGATCAGGTTTTAGATGGCAGCTTGGATGCAGCAATTGTCACAGAGTCTCCATATGCATTACCGCAAAACGTCCAATGGACCGAGCTATACAAAGAGCCGATGATCTTGATTACGCCAGCATCTCTATCAAAACGCAATGCAAGCTTAGCGCAATTTGAGCCTAAGCTTCCCTTCATTCGTTTCGAAAGAAATACTTGGACAGGCCACCTTGTAGATCAAACCATTAAAGCCAATAAGCTATCCATTCAAGAGGGAATGGAGCTTAACTCTGTTGAAGCGATTATTGAATTAGTGCGACAAGGGCTTGGCTACTCAATAGTCCCAAAGCTTGCAAATATTGCCTGGGAAAATGATCGACAACTATCAATTAGAGATTTATCCGGCAAGGCTATCTACAGAAAAGTGGGCTTACTTGAGCGGAAGAAACACAGTCGTCAAAATGTTACTCAACTAATTAAGCAGCAATTTTTATTGGGTACAAAAAAAATTAAGCCCTAAAAGAAAAAGCCACCCCGAAGGATAGCTTGAAAGATTTTTTTGGAGGTACTACCTAAAGAATGAACTACAACTTCATATTAGTCCGGCCAGAAATCTCTCTGTATTAGGGATGCATGATTGTAGGCATTAATGCATTAATTTGGTGCATTAATGGTTCTCTTTGGCGTGATTGATTGAATATTTAGGGATTTCAATGACTAAATCCTGTTTGGCAACAATAGCCTGGCAAGATAAACGGGACTGTGGGTTTAACCCCCACGCACGGTCAAGCATGTCTTCCTCATTCTCATCCGGAGGATTAAGGCTATTGAAACCCTCCTTCACAACCACATGGCAGGTAGTGCACGCGCACACCATATCGCAAGCATGCTCAATGGGGATGTCATTCTCTAACAAGGCTTCACAAATCGAAGTGCCTGGGGCAACCTCAACAACTGCACCTTCAGGACAGTATTCACTATGCGGTAGTACAACGATTTGAGTCATGATTCTTTTCTATTGGTATTCGGTTTGTATTTCATTTACTTAAATTTCAGCAACATTCTTGCCAGATAATGCTTTCTGAATACTAGCGTTCATGCGTTTTTGCGCAAAGTCATCAGTCGCTTTGGCGGCATGATCAACGGCCTTGCGAACAATGGCACTATCAGTTTCTTCATTTAAGATTTTTTGCAGGGTTGCCATTTCTTGATCAACCTCTTTCTGTTCTTCTAGGCTTAACAACGAGCGATCACTTGCAAGGGCAGTTTGCACAGCATCTAGTAAGCGCTGCGCATTCACCTGCTCTTCACGCAATGACCTCGAGAGCAAATCCTCTTTAGCAGATGCAAAACCGTCTTGCAGCATGCGAGTAATCTCCGCATCAGTTAGGCCATAAGAAGGCTTGATATCAATAGATGCTTTTACGCCAGAGCCTTGCTCTACGGCACTTACAGACAATAAGCCATCCGCATCCACCTGGAAAGTTACCCGAATACGCGCTGCACCTGCAGCCATTGCTGGGATGCCACGTAACTCAAACTTACCTAATGAGCGACAGTCTTGTGCAAGCTCACGCTCGCCCTGTACCACCCGAATAGCCAGAGCAGTCTGACCATCCTTAAAGGTTGTGAAGTCTTGTGCTCTAGCCACTGGAATCGGCGTATTACGCGGAATGATTTTTTCCACCAAACCACCCATCATTTCAATACCAAGCGACAGAGGAATGACGTCCAGCAAGAGCCACTCATCATCTTTACTTTGATTGCCTGCTAATAAGTCAGCCTGCATTGCTGCGCCCAATGCAACTACTTGATCGGGGTTGAGATTATTCAATGGTTGCGTACCAAATAATTCACCTACAGCACGTTGCACATTCGGCATACGAGTTGAACCACCAACCATCACTACGCCTTTAACGTCCTCAGCCTTTAGGCCGGCATCACGCAAAGCTTTTTTACAAGCCAGCAGGGTCTTAGTTACTAGATTTTGAGTAATCTCAAAGAGCTGCGCCTGACTAACTCCCACATTCACTACCGTACCGTCTGCAAGAGTCTCATGTACTCGTGCTAGAGGGTTATGACTTAACAACTCCTTGGCATGCTTACAAGCCTGCAAGAGTGTTCGATGATCATGAATCGATAGCGGCGGAAGCTTAGCTTGCTCAATCACCCAGCAATACAAACGATGGTCAAAGTCATCACCGCCCAGCGCAGAATCACCGCCAGTAGACAGTACTTCAAAGACACCGCGACTCATACGAAGTATGGAGATATCAAAAGTACCGCCGCCTAAGTCATAGACTGCATAGATACCTTCAGTAGCGTTATCCAATCCGTAAGCAATTGCAGCAGCAGTGGGCTCATTCAATAAACGTAAAACTTCAATACCGGCCAACTTAGCAGCATCTTTCGTTGCCTGACGCTGTGCGTCATCAAAGTATGCGGGGACAGTAATTACAGCGCCAACAATGTCTTCAGACACAGAATCTTCAGCCAGTTGACGTAAACGCGCCAAGATTTCTGCTGAAACTTCGATTGGACTCTTATCGCCTGCAACCGTTCTTAGCTTCAACATCCCAGGCTGGTCAACAAAGTCGTATGGGGCACTTTCAATATTCTCAACATCAAGCAAGCCGCGGCCCATGAAACGCTTAACGGAAACAATGGTGTTCTTAGGGTCAATCACGGCACTCCCAAGTGCCTCAAAGCCGGCTTGCGTTCTGCCATTTGGCAAATAGCGAATGACTGAAGGAAGCAATTCGCGCCCTTGCGCATCTGCTAGGACCTTTGGCAACGCATCACGCACAATCGCTACTAAAGAATTGGTGGTTCCCAGGTCAATACCAACAGCAATGCGGCGTTGATGGGGCGCAAGTGATTTGCCGGGTTCGGAGATTTGTAATAAGGCCATAGGTAATGAGTTTAGCTTGAGTGAGGGCTAGATTAAGGCTGCAATAGTGTCATCAAGCTCAACGGCAAACTTATCGATAAACAGTAAACCGCGAAGTAGCTCTGCAGCACGCGCATAGTTCTTGGCACCATCAATGGCTTGAGCAATTTCTGCAAGTGTTTCCTGCTTGGATTCTTCCACTTCAGTCATCAAAGCATCTAATGCAGGTAAATTTTCCGCTTGCTCATCCAAGCTTTCACGCCAGTCCATTTGCCTCATCAGAAAAGCAGCAGGCATCGCCGTGTTGGTTTCTAGCTTGGCATCAACGCCATGTAGCTGGCAAATATAAAGACCGCGCTGAATCGGGCTCTTCAAGGTCTGCAAAGCAGTATTAGCTAGGGTTGCCATTTGCATAGCAAGGCGTTGCTCAGTGTCGCTCCCGCGCGCATGGCGGTCAGGGTGTACTTCCTTTTGAATGGCAAGGTAGGCCTGCTCTAGAGCAGGCAAATCGATATTGAATTGCTGATTTAATCCAAAGAAGCGAAAGTAATCGTCAGACGCGGAAGGATTCGCCACAACCACACTCATCTTTTACGTTTGGATTTTGGAACTTAAACCCTTCGTTCAAACCCTCGCGCACAAAGTCTAGCTCCGTACCATCTAAGTAGGCCAAACTTTTTGGATCTATGAATACCTTAACGCCATTGGACTCAAAGACTTGGTCTTCGGCTGCAGGCTCATCAACATACTCCAGCTGATAAGCTAAACCAGAACAACCTGTTGTACGTACACCCAAGCGCAAACCACAACCTTTACCGCGCTTTTCTAGGTTGCGGTTTACGTGTGCAGCTGCTTTGTCGGTTAAGGTAATTGCCATAGTTTTGACTTCGTATTTTTCGTTCTTATTGAAGCTCTTATTTCGCTGGATGCTTCTCTTTGTAATCCGCTACTGCTGCCTTGATGGCATCTTCAGCCAAGATAGAGCAGTGAATCTTTACAGGGGGCAAAGCCAACTCTTCAGCGATGAGTGAATTCTTGATCTCTAGCGCTTGATCCAAAGTCTTACCCTTAACCCATTCGGTTACTAGGGAAGAAGAAGCAATCGCTGAACCGCAACCATAAGTCTTGAACTTGGCATCTTCAATCACGCCTTGATCGTTCACACGAATCTGTAATTTCATTACGTCGCCACAGGCTGGAGCCCCAACCATACCAGTACCTACACTCTCGTCGCCCTTTTCAAATGAGCCAACGTTGCGGGGATTTTCGTAGTGGTCGATGACCTTTTCGCTATATGCCATGGTATTTCCTCTTTAATTTCTTTATCTTTAAATATCTTTTAGTGTGCAGCCCATTGAATCGTGCTGATATCGATTCCGTCTTTATACATTTCCCAGAGCGGAGATAACTCACGCAACTTGGCAATCTTTTCTTTTACCAACTTGATAGTGAAGTCCACTTCTTCTTCAGTCGTAAAGCGACCCAAGGTAAAACGAATCGAACTATGCGCCAACTCATCGTTGCGACCCAGTGCACGCAATACATAAGAAGGCTCTAGAGATGCTGAGGTACAGGCTGAACCAGAGGAGATCGCTAAATCTTTTAGCGCCATCAACATAGACTCGCCTTCAACATAGTTAAAGCTAATGTTGAGGTTATGTGGAACACGATCATCCATGTCGCCGTTGACATAGACTTCTTCAATATCTTTCAAACCATTGAGTAAGCGGTCACGCAGTCCACGAATACGCTTGTTCTCTTCAATCATCTCAACACGAGCAATGCGGAAAGCCTCACCCATGCCTACGATCTGGTGAACTGCAAGAGTTCCAGAACGCATACCGCGCTCATGACCACCGCCATGAATCTGCGCCTCAATACGAATACGGGGCTTACGACGCACAAACAAAGCGCCAATACCTTTAGGGCCATAGGTCTTGTGCGCAGAAAAGCTCATCAAATCCACTTTGATCTTTTCTAGATCAATATCTACTTTGCCAGTCGCTTGCGCTGCATCCACATGAAAAATCACTCCACGTGAACGGCACAACTCACCAATTGCAGGAATATCTTGCACAACACCGATTTCATTATTGACATACATCACTGAAGCTAAAATCGTGCCCGGCTTCATGGCAGCTTCAAGCTGCGCAAAATCAATCAGGCCATTAGGCAATA
The DNA here is from genome assembly GCF_001889925.1 of Polynucleobacter sp. MWH-Adler-W8. Classification (NCBI taxonomy): domain Bacteria; kingdom Pseudomonadati; phylum Pseudomonadota; class Betaproteobacteria; order Burkholderiales; family Burkholderiaceae; genus Polynucleobacter; species Polynucleobacter sp. MWH-Adler-W8. Next base: position 174,284 of record NZ_LZFI01000004.1, read on the forward strand.
CATCTAAATAAGTCACTTCAAAACCTTCGCGCTCAAGCTCGCGACAAGTATCTAGAGTTGCCTTGTGCTCGGTCTTAACAGTAATGATGTGATTACCGCGATCTTTGTAAAAATGCGCCGCGCCTTTCAAGGCCAAGTTAATACTTTCAGTAGCGCCACTAGTAAATACGATCTCTCTTGGATCAGCATGTACTAATTGAGCAACCTCAGAACGCGCCCACTCAACCGCCTCTTCTGCGGCCCAGCCATACGCATGGCTACGTGAAGCGGCATTACCAAACTGCTCACGCAAGTAAGGCAACATTTTGTCAACCACGCGAGGATCAATCGGCGTAGTAGATGAGTAGTCCATATACACCGGGAAGTGTTCAGGACTAAACATTGGAACCGGTTGTTGCGGTAATGCTTGTGGTGCGTTCATGATTTACTTATTTATAGGTAATGTGGTTATTAAGTTTGTCGCGCTAAATTGAATACTGAATTAATTAATGGCGCTTTCGGGACTACTTCTTTTTTAGCTGCAAGCGCTGGAGCAGGTTTGTCCGCCTTAGTACTTTTAACTTTGATTTTCTTTTGGCGCATGTCTTGAATCACAATGCCGCGCCCTTCTTGTTGCTGAACCAAATCTTTCAAGCTCACTGAACTGAGGTACTCAACCATTTTAGAATTGAGATTGCTCCAGAGATCATGGGTCATACAACGGCCATGATTTTCTTCGTCGGTGTGACAATTGCCTTTGCCACCACATTGGGTTGCATCGAGAGGCTCATCGACTGCAACAATGATGTCGGCAACACTCACCTCAGAGGATGGTCGCGCCAGCGTGTATCCACCGCCAGGTCCACGAGTACTCTCCACGATATTGAAACGGCGTAATTTGCCGAACAATTGCTCTAGGTAAGAAAGGGATATCTTTTGTCTTTGGCTAATTCCGGCCAAAGTTACGGGGCCATGCGTTTCACGCAGGGCTAAATCAATCATTGCGGTTACTGCAAAACGACCTTTGGTTGTAAGTCTCATATGTCACCTTGGTAATGGATTGTTATGGACAGCTAACAGTCGGGCGGGTAATACCCGACCATTCCACTCAACTTTATCATATTCCCCATCAAATTGCTCGGGAATTATCCCAAAAAACCTCAATGGAAGCCAGGAATTGGCCGCCGAATCTTTAGACAGAGTCCCTAGATCTGGCCCCAAAAGCCATTTCTTTAACCTTAGTGAGTCTATCCCTGGTGCTGGCAGCCTTTTCAAACTCCAAATTCTTGGCTTCAGCGTTCATTTGCTTCTCTAGGCGCTTAATTTCAGCCGCCAAGTCCTTCTCACCCATATCTTCATAATGAGCCCGCTCCTGCTCAACCTGCATCTCCTGACGCTTCTCTTTGACGTCATAGACGCCATCAATAATGTCCTTAATGCGCTTTTTGACGCCCTTAGGCTCAATCCCATGAAGCTTATTGAAGGCAATTTGCTTGGTTCGCCGTCTTTCGGTCTCGCCCATTGCGCGTTTCATGGAGTCGGTAATCCGATCGGCGTACAAAATGGCTTTGCCACGAACGTTACGAGCAGCACGGCCTATGGTCTGTATCAGGCTGCGTTCTGAACGTAAGAAGCCTTCTTTATCGGCATCCAAAATGGCTACAAGAGATACCTCAGGAATATCCAAGCCTTCGCGTAATAAATTAATACCGACCAGTACGTCGAAGACGCCCAAACGTAAGTCACGCAAAATTTCTACTCGCTCAACTGTATCGATGTCTGAGTGAACATACCTCACCTTTACACCATTATCAGAAAGATAGTCCGTTAATTGCTCAGCCATACGTTTAGTCAATACAGTAACTAGAACTCGCTCATGCACTTTGACGCGTGCATGAATTTGATCTAACAAATCATCAACCTGTGTACTTGCTGGCAACACTTCAATTTCTGGATCGACTAAACCAGTTGGTCTAGCCACTTGCTCGACAACTTGTCCTTGATGCGTTTTCTCATAATCAGCCGGTGTTGCAGAAACGAAAATAGTTTGACGCATTTTGGTTTCAAACTCAGTAAATTTGAGTGGGCGGTTATCCATCGCCGAAGGCAAACGGAAACCAAATTCCACCAAAGTATGTTTACGAGATTTATCTCCGTTATACATTGCATTAAGCTGCCCAATTAAGACATGGCTTTCATCCAAGAACATCAAGGCATCATTCGGCAAATAGTCGACTAGCGTCGGCGGGGCATCGCCCGGAGCGGCACCAGACAGGTGGCGAGAATAGTTCTCAATACCTTTACAGAAACCCAACTCATTGAGCATCTCTAAATCAAAACGAGTACGTTGCTCGAGACGTTGTGCCTCGACCAGTTTGCCATCCTTCACAAACTCATCTAAGCGCGTGCGCAACTCTGTTTTGATAGTTTCAATTGCTTTCAAAACAGTATCGCGAGGTGTAACGTAATGAGAACTTGGGTAAACAGTGAAGCGTGGAATCTTTTGACGAATCTTGCCAGTGAGGGGATCAAAGAATTGCAAACTCTCCACGACATCATCAAACAACTCCACCCTTACTGCTAACTCATTATGTTCAGCCGGGAAAATATCAATTGTGTCGCCACGCACTCGAAATACACCGCGCTTGAAATCCGTTTCGTTGCGGTCGTATTGCATCGCAATGAGGCGCATCAAAATATCACGCTGACTCATCTTGTCGCCAGGACGCAATGTCATCACCATACTGTGATAGTCACCAGGATTACCAATGCCGTAAATTGCAGATACGGTCGCAACAATAATGACGTCTCGACGCTCTAATAAACTCTTGGTTGCAGACAAACGCATCTGTTCGATGTGCTCGTTAATAGAGGAATCTTTTTCAATAAAGAGGTCGCGTTGAGGTACATAAGCCTCTGGCTGGTAGTAGTCGTAATAGCTGACGAAGTACTCAACGGCGTTTCTCGGGAAAAACTCCCTAAATTCACTGTAAAGCTGGGCAGCTAGGGTCTTATTCGGGGCAAAAATGATGGCAGGACGGCCGGTTCTGGCGATGACATTCGCCATCGTGAAGGTCTTTCCGGACCCTGTAACGCCCAAGAGTGTCTGAAACGTCAGACCATCTTCAATACCCTCAACCAGGGCGTCAATGGCCTGGGGCTGGTCTCCAGCAGGCGGAAATGGCTGATAGAGCTGATAGGGGGAGTCTGGGAAGCTTACAAACTTGGCCGGATCGAGGTCGTGACCCGCCTCACCCAAGGGATCTGCCACAGGGGTTTTTTGCACTTCTTTTACTTCAACATTTAGACCAGTTTTGGGCAACTTAGGGGGCATCTCGGCTATCATTTCACCTGTGAGAGTTATTCACAGCGAATTTTGTACAAACAATGATTTTGCCGTTTTTCTTAGGAAATAGTTGATTCTGGCTTCAAAAACCGACAATTAAACTGAATTTAACGTCAACAACACATAAAACCACCCCCAATTACCCTCTAACCATCACTTTCGACCTCAAATGACCCTGTTTGCCTCAGTCCAGCTAGCCCCTAAAGATCCTATTTTTGGCCTCACAGAAGCCTACGTTGCAGACCAACGCGCTGACAAGGTGAATTTAGGTGTTGGTGTGTATTACACCGACGAAGGCAAAGTTCCACTTCTTAAGGCGGTGATTAAAGCTGAAGAGGCGATTGTTGCAAAGCACTCGCCACGTAGCTACATTCCAATCGAAGGACCAAACCCATATAACAGTGCAGTGCAAAATTTATTGTTTGGCGCTGACTCCGCACTCATTAAAGACGGTCGCGTTGTCACAGCCGAATGCCTTGGTGGAACCGGTGCATTGCGCGTTGGTGCGGATTTCATTAAGCGCCTGAACCTCAATGCACCTTGCGCGATTAGCAACCCGACTTGGGAAAACCATCGCGGCATTTTTGAATCTGCTGGTTTTGATGTTGTCGAGTACACCTACTTTGACGGCAAAACTCGTGGCGTAGATTTTGACGGTATGGTGAAGTCCTTAGAGTCTTTCCCAAAGAACACGACCGTGTTGTTGCACGCTTGCTGCCACAACCCTACTGGTGCAGATATTACAGAAGCGCAATGGCGCCAAGTGATTGATATCTGCAAGAACAAAGGTCTCATCCCCTTCTTGGATATGGCCTACCAAGGCTTTGCTGATGGGATTGAGAAAGACGGTATTGCAGTTCGCCTCTTTGCTGACTCAGGCATGTCTTTCTTTGTATCAAGCTCTTTCTCAAAATCATTCTCGCTCTATGGTGAGCGTGTTGGCGCCCTGTCTATCGTGACACAAAGCAAAGATGAATCCACGCGCGTCCTTTCACAATTGAAGCGTGTTATTCGTACAAACTATTCCAACCCTCCAACTCACGGCGCTGCAATTGCTGCTGCTGTTTTGAATTCACCAGAATTACGCAAGCTCTGGGAAGATGAGTTGGCAGAAATGCGTGACCGCATTAAAGCAATGCGTCATGGTCTGGTTGAAAAACTCGCTGCTGCTGGTGTAAAGCAAGACTTTGCTTTTATCGAGAAGCAACGTGGAATGTTTTCTTACTCAGGCTTAACAGCTGAGCAAGTTGATCGCTTACAGAAAGAGGACGGCATTTATGCCCTTTCTACTGGACGCATTTGTGTTGCAGCCCTTAATACAAAAAATATTGATAAAGTGGCTAAAGCAATCGCCCGCGTATTGGCGTAATAAGCGGATACACTGAATTACCGGAGGTACCATGCTATATCAGTTACATGAGTTTCAAAAAGCCTTACTTCAACCCGTTAGTTCTTGGGCACGCGCTGCTTCAGAAGCTTTTATTAATGCTTCTAATCCAGCCTCTAAGGTCCCGGGATCAGATCGATTGGCTGCTAGCTATGAACTCCTCTATCGCTTAGGCAAAAACTACAAGAAGCCAGAGTTTGGTATTCGCTCAGTACAAGCCCATGGCAAAGAAGTTGCCATTCATGAAAGAACTGCAGTTGCAAAGCCATTCTGTAACTTGGTACGCTTCAAGCGCTTCTCTGATGATGTAGAAGTTATCAAGAAACTCAAAGAAGATCCAACAGTATTGGTGGTAGCTCCATTATCTGGACACCACTCCACTTTGCTTCGCGACACAGTACGCACCCTCTTGCAAGACCATAAGGTTTACATCACCGATTGGATCGATGCGCGTTTGGTACCGGTAGAAGATGGTGAATTTGGTCTTGATGACTATGTTCATTACGTTCAAGAATTCATTCGCACCATTGGCGCAAAAGATTTACATGTGATTTCAGTTTGCCAACCCACCGTTCCAACATTAGGTGCAATCTCATTGATGGCATCAGCTGGTGAAGCCACTCCAGCCTCCATGATCATGATGGGTGGCCCCATTGATGCACGCAAATCACCGACTGCAGTAAATAACCTAGCCGATCAAAAGTCTTTTGAGTGGTTTGAGAGTCACGTGATTTATAACGTGCCGCCTAACTATCCAGGCGCAGGTCGTCGTGTATATCCAGGCTTCTTGCAGCACACTGGCTTTATTGCCATGAACCCGCAAAACCATTTGCAATCTCATTGGGATTACTTCCAAAACTTAGTGCGCGGCGATGAACAAGATGCCGAATCACATATCCGCTTCTACGATGAGTACAACGCTGTTCTAGACTTGGATTCCAAGTTCTACTTAGATACCATTAAGACTGTTTTCCAAGACTATTCATTGCCAAACGGCACTTGGGAAGTGTCTGGTGAACTTGTTAAACCACAAGACATTAAAAAGACCGCTCTCCTCACTATTGAAGGTGAGTTAGATGACATCTCTGGAAGTGGTCAAACACGCTCTGCACATGCTTTATGCGCAGGCATTCCAAAGCAAGATAAAGATCACTACGAAGTAATGGGCGCAGGTCACTACGGCATCTTCGCTGGTCGTCGTTGGCGTGAGAAAGTGTACCCAAAGATCAAATCCTTTATTCGCGACCACCAACCCGCGCAAAGAAAGACTAAAGCGCGTTTACCCAAACTAAACGCAAAATAAACCCGACAAAATGAGAGACCACAGCGTCTCTCATTTACTTAGGAACTAGCAATTCAATGAAAATCAATCAGGCGAATGAACTCACTAATCGCCTAGAAGATCTTCTTCCACAAACGCAATGCACTAAATGCGGATACCCAGACTGCAGGGGGTATGCAGAAGCAATGGCTAGTGGGGATGTCTTGCCGAATCGCTGCCCACCTGGTGGGGTTGAAGGTATTGAGCGTCTGAGCAAGGTGCTAATGCCTATCTACCCACAAGATGCTTTTGAGCTTCACCCCACCATTGATCCAGAGTGTGGAGTTGAACGCCCCAGGCCAGTTGCTTTTATCGACCCACAAAAGTGTATTGGCTGCACCTTATGCATTCAGGCATGTCCCGTCGATGCGATTGTTGGCGCCTCTAAACAAATGCACGTGGTGCTGACTGAGTGGTGTACTGGTTGTGATCTCTGCATTCCGCCATGCCCAGTAGATTGCATCAGCATGATTGATGTCACTGAAAGTAAAACCGGCTGGGAAGCTTGGTCTCAGGAGTTAGCTAATGCTTCTCGTCAGCGTTATCACGATCGCGAACAACGTCTTGATAGAGAGCAAAAAGATAATGATGATCGCTTGGCAAAAAAGGCTGCGGCAAAATTATCCATGGTTAATGCAGAAATTTCTTCCTCTGCCGATGAATTAAAAGAGCAAGAACGCAAACGCGCCATTATTGCTGCAGCCATCGCAAGAGCCCAACTAAAGAAATGATGAATCCAGAAAAGCGTCGTGCTTTTTTTGAGCAGCTTAAAGCCAATAATCCCAAACCAGAAACTGAGCTGGAATATAGCTCGCCATTTGAGTTATTAATTGCAGTATTACTATCGGCACAAGCAACCGATATTTCAGTCAATAAGGGAACGCGCAAACTCTACGAGGTTGCCAATACCCCGCAAGCCCTTTTAGATCTTGGTGAAGAAGGTGTTAGACCTTTTATTCAGCATATTGGATTATTCAACTCTAAAGGTAAGCATATTCAGGAAACCTGTCGACTACTCCTTGAGAAACATGGTGGAGAAGTACCGCAGACTCGCGAAGAATTAGAAGCTCTACCAGGTGTTGGCAGGAAAACAGCCAATGTCATACTGAATACTGCCTTTGGACAAATCGCCATGGCTGTTGATACTCACATTTTTAGAGTCTCTAACCGAACTGGCCTAGCGCCAGGCAAGGATGTTCTCAAGGTGGAGCAGCAATTACTTAAGCGTGTACCTAAAGAATATCTATTAGATGCTCATCACTGGCTTATTCTGCATGGTCGATATACCTGCAAGGCACGTAATCCAGATTGCGCACAATGCATAGTAGAGCCACTATGCGGATTTAAACAAAAAACTGGCAAAGGAAAAGTTCGTGGCGATATTTAATCCAACTCGTGAAGAAGTGCGGCGTTTTTTCTGTGATACCTGGAAAAAGAAGACCGAGAATCACATTCTTGATCAGATGGAGACACTCGCAAGCGATTGGATGGTTGAGCATCCTGAATATCACGACCTACTAGCGGACCCAGAGGGTGCTCTAGGACAGGACTACACACCAGAGCGCGGCGAGACTAATCCATTCCTACATTTATCAATGCATTTGTCGATCAGCGAGCAGATCTCTATTAATCAACCTCCTGGCATTAAAGAGATTGCAGACAAGCTGTCACAAAAACTAGGTTCAATGCATGAAGCACAACATGTCATCATGGAATGCTTAGGTCAAGTTATGTGGGAAGCACAGCGTGAGGGACAACCACTCAATCCAGAGAAGTATCTCGAAGCCCTCAAGAAATTGGTTTAATCCTCTTTCATATTGGCGCGCTTCACTATAGGCTCCAGCCTTGTCTTTTCATCCGCCAAAAATTTAGTAAACGAAGCCCTTGTTCCTGGTGATGGCTCAATGCCCTGCGGAGTCAAACGACTTTGTACTGCAGCAGTTTTTAGCCCTGCATTGATTGCATGATTCATTTTCTCCAATATGGCATCTGGCGTACCTTTAGGGGCAAAAACACCGGCCCAGTGGCCTATGAAAACTTCAGGATATCCCTGCTCCTTCGTTGTTGGAACATCAGGTAGAGCAGTAATTCTTTTATTCCAGGTGGAGGCAATTGCTTTTAATTTGCCGCCCTGAATCTGCGGAATTACTACAACGCTGGCCTCTGAGGTTGCATCAACTTGATTAGAGATAACAGCTACCATTCCTTCGGAACCACTCTTGTAGGGAATGATTTCATACTTGCCACCGCCCTTCACCTTCAACATTTCGGCGACAAAGTGTGGAGTACTTCCAGTACCGGCAGTAGAAAAGTTTAAGCCTTTTGGATCTTTTGCCAACACCAGCAGATCTTTCATATTATTAATTTTTGAATCTGCCGAGACAACAATAATGGATGGGCTTATAGCAAGCATTCCAACGGGCACTAAATCCCCTTCCTTGTATGGCATGGATGACTTAATCATTGGGTTGGTCACGATTCCACCGGCACTAACAAAGAAGGTGTAACCATCTGGCGCGCTCTTTGCTACAAAGTCTGCACCCAATACAGAGCCAGCACCTGGCTTATTCTCAACAATGATGGGTTGACCCAATTGCTTTGAGGCCGCTTCAGCAACCACTCTTGCAACCGTATCGTTAGCACCACCAGGACCAAACCCAACAACAAATTTAATTGGGTGATTAGACCAAGGATCAGCAGCAAATGCCGAGTTAAGACCTAAAAAGGGAAGGGCAACCAGAACAACACTCGAAAAAAACTTCATTTTATTTTCCTATTTATCCTACCAAGGTAATGTCGGCAATACCGGCTTCAATCCTGCCTTTTGAATGGTTGGCGCTGCCTTTGTTGATGCTAAGAACATAATTAAATCTTTTGACGCATGTACATTTTGGGTGTTACTCGTAATGCCTGCAGAAAATAATACTGTCTTTTGCGCTTCTTGCGGCAGCTCACCAATAAAGGTTACGCCAGGAATCGGAAGCAGCTCACTTACTTGCTGAAAGCCCAAGTCTGCATCTCCTCTAGCTACAACTGAAGCAACTCTTTCGCTATATATTTTTCTTGCAGTTTTATCCATCTGCTCAGAAATACCCATTTTTGGGAAAAGCTCTGTCGATAAATAAACGCCGCTAGCGCTTGCTGAATAGGCAACTGATTTAGCGTTTAACAGGGCAGCTTTAAGCCCGCTCATAGTGCTGATATCTGGCTTTGGTGCGCCAGCCTTTACTACTGCACCCATGACCGATTCCACCAGATCTACCCTAGTCCCTGATTGAACTACGCCGTTTTTAATAAACCCATCTAAGGCAGGTGCAGCCAAAATAAGCACATCAAATTGCTCACCCTTGGCCAATCTAGAGGGAATGGAATCTGGTGCAGCCCCCATGGATGAGCCATACGAAATAATTACCTTGTTTGGCGATTGCTTTTCATACTCAGGGACCAAGTCTTTCAACGCTTCCGCAAATGCGCCTGAAGTAATAACCCGAATCTCATCTGCATGGACAAAACCAACCGACAATACATTGGTTACAAGTATTAAAGAAACAAAAAATAACTTACGCATTAAATCTTTAAGATAGATTAGCAATTGCAGCCTTAATGGCTATAGGCAGTTCTTGGGCTTTACTTCTTCTAGCATCCAATACAGTCGGTTGTGTTTCTTGGGTTTTCTGAGACCAAGCAGAACCCGGGAAGAATGCATCATCTTTAAATCTAGGGATGATATGCCAATGAATATGAGGAACCATATTGCCTAGAGCGGCGATATTGACCTTATCCGGATGCATGACGTGGCGAATAGCTTCTTCCACAGCAAACACCAAAGCCATCAGATGATCTCGCTCTCCATGGCCAAGATCGGTCATTTCGGCTACATGTCGATTCCAAATCACTCTACAGAAACCAGGTAGATCAGGGTCGTTCACCAGAATGACACGGCAGTCATCTCCACGCCAAATAAGCTGCCCTTCTTCGGGTTTGAGCTCGTCTTTACAGAGTACGCAATTGGTCATGAGAAGAATGTAAACGAAAACGGCACCTAAGTCACCCTTGTGGGGTCATTTAGGTGCCGAGGCAGTATTGGTGTATTACTGCTTACTACTGACCACTTAGGGATCTATTAAGGCTTAATGGAACTGCTCTTCTTCAGTAGAACCAGTCAATGCTGTTACAGAAGACTTACCGCCTTGAATCACGGTAGTTACATCGTCGAAGTAACCAGTACCTACTTCTTGCTGATGTGAAACGAATGTATAACCACGGTCACGAGCAGCGAATTCAGGTTCTTGTACTTTCTCGATGTATGCAGTCATTCCGCGCTGCATGTAGTCTTGAGCCAAGTCGAACATGTTGTACCACATAGAGTGGATACCAGCCAATGTGATGAACTGATACTTGTAGCCCATTGCACCTAATTCACGTTGGAATTTAGCAATCGTTGCATCGTCCAAGTTTTTCTTCCAGTTGAAAGATGGTGAGCAGTTGTAAGCCAACATCTTGCCTGGGAACTTCGCGCGAATTGCCTCAGCAAACTGACGAGCAAACTCAAGGTCAGGTGTACCAGTTTCACACCAAACCATATCAGCGTAAGCAGCGTAAGCTAAACCACGTGAGATCGCTTGATCCAAGCCCTTACGTGTTTTGTAGAAGCCCTCTGGTGTGCGCTCACCTGTCAAGAATGGCTTATCGTTTGCATCGTAATCAGATGTCAATAAATCGGCGGCTTCTGCATCAGTACGAGCCAAAATGATGGTGGAAACGCCCATAACGTCAGCAGCTAAACGTGCAGAGATCAATTTCTGAACAGACTCAGCAGTAGGCAACAATACTTTGCCGCCCAAGTGGCCACACTTCTTAACAGAAGACAATTGGTCTTCGAAGTGAACGCCAGCAGCACCTTGCTTGATCAATGCTTTGCTTAATTCAAATGCATTCAACACACCACCAAAACCAGCTTCAGCGTCAGCTACGATAGGGGCAAAATATTCAATATAGCCAGCGTCACCTTTGTTGATACCTTTGGCTGTTTGGATTTCATCAGCACGTTGGAATGAGTTATTAATACGCTCAACCATTTTAGGAACTGAATCTACTGGATACAAAGATTGGTCTGGATACATCGCTGCGTATGAGTTACCGTCAGCAGCAACCTGCCAACCAGATAAGTAAATTGCTTGTACGCCAGCTTTAACTTGTTGCATTGCTTGACCACCAGTCAAAGCACCTAAACAGTTAACGTAAGCTTCGTTATTTACTAATTCCCAAAGACGCTCAGCGCCATGCTTAGCTAAAGTGTGCTCAATTTTCAATGAACCGCGAAGACGCACTACGTCCTCAGCCGTATAGCCACGAGTAATACCTTTCCAGCGTGGATTGGTATCCCAGTCTTTTTGTAGTGCTGCGATTTCTGCTTTGCGATCTGCCATGTTTTTCTCCCTAAGTTAAACAAGTACTTCAAAATTTGAAAATCTTTAAGACCCATTCAAGTCTTATGTCTTATGTCTTATATAAGAGTTTAGACAGTTCGATAAAGCACGCAAGAGAAATTTGAGATATTTTTGAAAATATTTAGTTATTTAAATTCAATAACTTATGTTCTTATTTTTACAATGCGGAATGCATATCCATTGCTTGGAATAAAACAAGGGATAGCTTACTGCAGTGCATTTTACGCAGCGTAATGCAATTTCACATTATGAAAAGTAAAGCGTCTGCGGATTGGTGCAGAGGATACGATTGCGCATGGACTCATCTGGCGCATACAAAGCGAGGCTTTCAAGCATCTGCGCCACCGTTGGCATAACACCCCAATTGGCCACGTGCGGCCAATCAGAACCCCAGACGCAACGATCAGGCGCGGCATCAATTAATGCCTTTGCATAAGGGACGACATCTGGATAAGGGGGCGATTGATCAGTTAATCGATATGCACCTGACACCTTGACCCATGCCCTCTCTCGCACCAAATCAACGAGTGCTTTAAAACCAGGTGAATCCAGACCAACAGAAGTTCTTAAGTAGCCCATGTGATCAACCACTAGCGTGGACTTTAACTTTTGCATGCGCGGCATTAACACTGGAAGATCATTTGCATCTAGCAGAAATTGAATATGCCATCCCCAATCCCTTGCTAGCGCATCACATTCTTCAAGCCTAGAGATATCTAAACCGCCACCGGAAAACATCAGATTCATACGAATACCCACTACGCCGGCATCTTTCATTCGCTGGTAATAAGAATCCGCTTGACCAAGCAACGGTACCGCGACTCCACGCAAGCGATGCGGATAATTTTTCAACACCTTCAGCATTGGCTCGTTATCTTGACCATTTACACTGACTTGAATTAGCACGCCATAGGTCATCCCAACCTCATCAAGCATTCGGATGTATTGCTCCTCTGTTGCCTCAGGAGAGGTATAAGAACGATCAGGCACAAAACTAGCAGCGCTAATGACGTGTGCATGAGTGTCTACGGCACCTACAGGCATCTTGAAAGGAAAAGGACCGCCCTGATGATCGGGCGGTCCTGGGCAAAACGGAATATCTTTTTTTGTCACAAAAAACCGTTAGTTAGCCTGCAATTCGCGTCCTTTAGTTTCGGGAAGAATTACTGCGGCTATAAAGAAAACGCCGTAAGCAATGACTGCAAAGATCGCAATCGCCATGGCCAATCCATATTGAGCTGAGAAGTAACCAACTAAAGCAGGGAATAAGGCGCCGATACCGCGACCAAAGTTGTAGCAAAAGCCCTGACCAGATCCACGCAAACGTGTTGGGAATAACTCAGTTAAAAATGCACCCATACCTGAGAAATAACCGCTGGCAAAAAATCCTAAAGGAAAGCCAAGCCACATCATCATTTCATTCGTGATTTCTAACTGGGTATAAGCCAACACCAAAACAATTGCACCCAATGAGAAAGTCATAAAGAGTTTCCGGCGGCCAAAGCGATCAGCCATCCAAGCGCCAACTAAATAACCAACAAAACTACCAACAATTAAGAATGCCAAGTAACCAGTGGAACCAACCACTGTCAATTTACGCTCAGCCTTTAGGAAGGTTGGCACCCAAGTAGTAATGGCGTAGTAACCACCTTGTGCACCCATGGTTAACAAAGAAGCAAGAATAGTTGTTTTTAAAATACCAGGCTTGAAGATTTCAAAAATAGATGGTGATTTCCCGGCTGCCTCTACTTTTTCACGAGCAATCTTCGCAATCTCAGGCTCCTCTACATTACGACGGATATAGAGCAAAAGTAATGCTGGGAAGAAGCCCACAACAAACATTGCGCGCCAGGCCATATCTGCCGGCAATAAACTAAACATAATGGCTTGCAAGAGAACTGCAGCGCCCCAACCTACTGCCCACGCAGATTGCACAGTACCTACAGCACGACCACGATATTCAGCACGAATAGTCTCGCCCATCAATACTGCACCAGCCGCCCACTCGCCACCAAAACCAAAACCTAAGAGTGCGCGAGCAATCATGAGCTGATTAAAGTCTTGTGTGAATGCACAAATCAAACTAAAACTAGAGAACCAAAGAATCGTGAACTGAAGAGTGCGAACACGACCGATTCGATCGGCCAAATAACCCGCAAACCATCCACCAAAAGCAGAGGCCAAAAGAGTTCCGGTTACTGCAAGACCGGCCATACCCCGATCAACCTGCCATACTGCAATAATGGTTCCAATTACTAAAGGGTAAATCATGAAGTCCATGCCGTCTAATGCCCAGCCTAAGAAGCAACCCCAAAAGGTTTTCTTCTCCTTGGGATTCATGACTTTGTAAAAACCAGTCAGACTGGTATCCGGTTGTTGACTCATTTTGTCTCCTTTATTTTTTAGGCTTTAAATTAATGAATGAGTACCATCTTTATAACTCAATTACTCCTGCTGCAGGGCAAACTAGAGAAAACCCTTAACACTCCATCATGATGCACTGCACACTAATTGGCGACCACAGCATATCGATTGATTTCTCAAAATCAAAGCAAGCTTTAAAAGATATTCATGAGCTTAGCAAATTGCTCTTAGCCGAAAAACCCTTATGGGCTGCTGAAATCGTGCCCGGATTGGATTCATTGGTTATTCAATTGCAGAGTGGAATTAAGGAGCCGAGCTTAACGCGCCAGCAAGCTTTCGCAGACCTAGAAAAAATGAGCAAGCAAGGAGAAAAGCAAAAGAAGTATTCAGCTTATCCGGCCAAAATTCACCGTATTCAAGTTTGCTATCACCCAGATGTTGCATTAGATCTACATGACATCGCCAAGGCCTGCAAACTATCCATTGAAGAGGCGGTCAATCTTCATAAGAACAATCTTTATACGGCAGATATTCTAGGTTTTATGCCTGGGTTTGCGTACTTCAGTGGCCTTAACCCTAAGTTGCTTTTACCTCGCCTGCCCTCTCCCCGGCCAGTAGTCCCGAAAGGTAGCGTGGCAATTGCAGAGCTACAAACCGCAATTTATCCACGAACTACACCTGGGGGATGGAATCTGATTGGTAGATCTCCTAATCAAATGTTTGATATTCAAAATCATCCCCCAGGATTATTCATGGCGGGCGACCAAATGCAGATTGAAGAAATTACATTGGATGAGTTTCAAAAATTAGATCAGAAAAATTCACATCAGGAAGTTATCCGCGCACTAGATAAAAACAATGCTGAAGGATCTATTGAAGTATTACAGTCGGGAACTTTTACGAGCATTCAAGATGAGCCAAGATTGGGATTTTCACATTGGGCAGTGGGCCCTGGAGGTGCTTGCGATTTATCCTCATTACATCTTGCCAATGCTTTAGTGGGCAATCCAATAGGAATGGCTGCTATAGAAATGACGTCTAGCGGTCCAACCCTTCTATTTCATCAAGCAACTTGTATCGCCTGGGTTGGAGCAGATTGCGATGGCATTGTGAATGGTCAACGCATCCCTGGGAATCGACCCGTTTGGTTGGCAAAGGGAAGTACGCTTAAATTCTTGCCGTTTAACTCCGGATTCCGTGCGGTATTAGCGATCGGCGGTGGGCTACAGTTACCAGAGATTTTAGGTCGCTCAGGATCACACATCAGTGCAGATATCGGACCAAAGCGTATAGAAAAAGGTCAAATTTTATCGCTCACGAATCCTCATGCGCCACTCAAATCCACCTTATTAAAATCTCTATTCAAAGAAGATCAATTGCCATGCTATGCAAAATGGCATGTGAGATCACCTTTTGTGCCTCTAAAAGCGGTTACCCCTGTCCATTGTTTAGCAGGCCCGCATTTATCCCTCCTCCCGATTAAAGAGCGAGAATTATTTTGGTCCACTATTTGGACTGTGAGCAATCAAAGTAACCGCATGGGCCTGCGTCTTCAAGGTGAGTTCAAGGTAAAAAAGGATTTACCCAACATCCCATCGCAAGCAATTACGTTTGGAACTTTACAGTTCCCACCGTCACATGAACCTATTGTGATGCTTGCAGAGCACCAAACCACTGGTGGATATCCACGCTTAGCTGAAATTATTCGCTCCGATATGGTGAAGCTAGCGCAATTAAGGCCAGGCGAAAAAATACAATTTATTCCTATAGATATTCAGGAGGCAGATCTTTTGAATACGGAAGCGTTAAAGTTACAACAATCAACCATTAACTCGATTCAAGCAATGATTCAAACCAGTGGAAATACATGATGGACATTAATAGCGATATGGGCGAAGGCTTTGGTGCCTGGGAAATGGGTAACGATGCCTTATTACTTAACTACATTACATCCACCAATATCGCCTGTGGATGGCATGCTGGTGATCCAGCCCGCATGAAGAAATTGGTTGAAATGGCAACCCAAAAGAGTGTGCATATTGGGGCGCACCCTGGCTTTCCGGATCTCGAGGGATTTGGAAGGCGAGAGATGGCTATATCTGAGCAAGATGCATACAACTATGTCCTCTACCAGGCTGGCGCCTTAAAAGCTTTTGTTAAGGCCGCCGGAACTACATTGCATCATGTCAAACCTCATGGTGCCCTATACAACCAAGCGGCTAAGGATATGAAGCTTGCCAGAGGAATAGCACGGGCCGTAAAAGATTTAGGCCCCGAAGTCATTTTGTATGGTTTAGCAGGAAGCTGCATGATCGATGCTGCAAAAGAATTGAATGTGCCGGTATGGCAAGAGGTATTCGCAGATCGCAAATACACTGAAGAAGGTTTTCTGGTTCCGCGAAGTCAGGCGGGTGCTGTCATTGAGGATGAATCCGAAGCGCTTAATCAAGCGATCGATATGTCAAGGAATGGGAAAGTGATTGCAATTGATGGCAGTGAAATCAAAATCCAGGCCGATACCCTGTGTATTCATGGCGACAATCCGCATGCGGTTGAATTTGCGAAAAAGATTAAAGACGCATTGCTTTAGGCTGCTCGCCGGCTTTTTGATTTCACCTGAAAAACGGTTGGAATAATCATGAGCTGGAATACAACGATTCCAAGGAACAAGGCTTTGGGTAAACCAGCATCCATAAAGAAGCCAAAAATAAATGGGCCAACTGCCGCGCCTAAATCAATCCCCGAATAGACGATTCCGTAAACACGTCCAGCTACCCCTTGTGGGGTTGCTTTTTTCACCAATAGATCTCGGGAAGGTGCCACCACTCCATATCCGAATCCCAGGGCAAAGAAAATGAGGGGAATGAGATCAATTGAAATAAATCCCGTAGATAGCAATAAGCACATTACTACCGTAATTGAGAGACAGGTGGAGACAATTCTTTCTGGTGCCTGCAACTTCGCCGCTAAGTAACCCCCAAATAAAACCCCTCCAGCACTCCCTAAGGCCAGAAGCGTGATGTAGTAACTGCCTACATTCAAAGGAATCTCATAAATACTAAAGAGCGCGCTTGGTGCAAAAGATTGCAGGCTGGATGTAGATGCCATGCTAAAGAAAAAGAAGACCCAACATAACCAAACTGCTGGCAACCGCAAGAACGCAAATGGACTTTCCTGAGTAACGCCGGGATTGGCAGCCTGTGCACTCGCATGCGTATTCTCATGACGCTCTTTGACATTATCTAAGAGGTCATTTTTATTAACCCAAAGAATCGCCAAGACACAAGCCTCTAGCAGGGCTGCAGACAAGAATGCAATCCGCCAATCAGCTAATTGAGCAATCGCCACCATGAAGGCTGGCGCAGCTGCCCAACCCAAGTAGCCGGTGACACCATGCATTGAATAGGCGTATGGAAGATTGGGTGGTGATACTTTGTGATTGATAAGCGTGTAATCAACAGGATGAAAAATACCATTACCGCAACCAGCAATGACCGCGCCCAGTAACAGCATGGCGTAACCATTGCTTTGTGAATATACCAGCGCTGCAAGTACAAGCAAACCAACACCACCGAAGAGAACTGGTCTAGCCCCAATACGGTCCACTAAAAAACCAGATGTAGCTTGAGCTATACAAGACACGACAAAAAAGACTGACATGAGTAAACCGAGTTCGGCATAACTCAATGCAAAAGCATCCTTCAACCATGGGAACATGGGAGGTAGCACTAAATGAAAGAAATGAGAGCTGCCGTGAGCTAGGCTAATGAGACCAATAACCCGGACATCACTGGCACGCCTACTAAGCGCAACAGTCATGTACCGAGTTTACTAGGGCAGGAATATTCCTGCTGAACTACGTATTTGCTACTTAGGACTACTTAATGAACCTGACGGCTAAAGCTAAACTCACCTGCCTTATCGACATCGACAGGCACTACATCCATGGGCCCAAACTTGCCCTCCAAAATCATCTTGGAGACTGGGTTTTCAATATGCTGCTGAATCGCCCGCTTAAGCGGTCTTGCTCCAAAGACTGGATCAAAGCCCACCTCGGCAATCTTATTCAGAGCGGCGTCACTGACCTCAAGCTGCATATCGACCTTAGCCAAACGATCTGACAAGTTTTTAAGCAGGATCTTTGCAATATTGGCAATGTTGCCTTTGTCCAAGCCATGGAATACAACGATTTCATCAATACGGTTCAAGAACTCAGGACGGAAGTGATTTTTTAATTCTTCAAATACCGCTTCTTTAATTTCTGCTTGCTTCTTATCTACCATTGACTGAATCAAATGCGAACCAATATTACTGGTCATCACAATGACGGTGTTCTTAAAGTCCACAGTACGGCCTTGACCATCGGTTAAGCGGCCATCATCAAGCACTTGCAAGAGTACGTTAAATACATCTGGATGCGCTTTCTCAATCTCATCGAACAAAATCACGCTATAAGGATGACGACGAACTTGCTCAGTTAAATAACCGCCCTCTTCATAACCTACGTAGCCAGGAGGCGCGCCGATTAAACGCGCAACGCTATGCTTCTCCATGAATTCACTCATATCAATCCGAATCAAATGATCTTCGCTATCAAACAAGAAGCCAGCCAATGCTTTGCAGAGCTCAGTCTTACCAACACCAGTTGGCCCAAGGAATAAGAATGAGCCGTAAGGACGATTCTCTTCTGCCAAACCAGCGCGGGAGCGACGAATTGCATCAGATACTGCACGAATCGCCTCTTCTTGACCAACCACGCGCTTATGCAATAACTCTTCCATCTTGAGCAATTTATCGCGTTCGCCCTGCATCATCTTGGATACCGGAATACCCGTCGCACGAGAAACTACTTCGGCAATTTCTTCTGCGCCAACTTGAGTGCGTAGTAATTTGTTTTTCACAAGGCCATCTTTATCGCCCTTGGCTTCTGCTGCAGCAGCAGACTTTAACTTAGCCTCGAGCTCAGGTAACTTGCCATATTGCAACTCAGCAACCTGCTCTAATTTGCCATCACGTTGTAACTTTGCAATATCTACTCTTACTTTTTCAATCTCCTCTTTCAGCTGAGCTGCGCCCAACACGGCCCCTTTCTCAGCCTTCCAAACCTCCTCTAAATCAGCATACTCAGCGCCCAGACGTTTAATTTCATCTTCAATGAGGCCTAGACGTTTTTGCGAAGCATCATCTTTTTCCTTCTTAACCGCTTCACGCTCAATCTTCAATTGAATCATGCGACGCTCCAGCCTATCCATCACTTCAGGCTTAGAGTCGATCTCCATTCGAATGCGCGAACCCGCTTCATCAATCAGATCAATCGCCTTATCTGGCAAGAAACGATCCGTAATGTAGCGATGCGATAACTCAGCAGCCGCAACAATCGCTGGATCAGTAATTTCGATACCATGATGCAGTTCATATCGCTCTTTAAGACCACGTAAGATGGCAATAGTTGCCTCAACGGTAGGCTCTTCCACCATCACTTTTTGAAAACGACGCTCCAAAGCAGGATCTTTTTCGATGTACTTGCGGTACTCATCCAAAGTCGTTGCCCCGATGCAATGCAATTCACCACGGGCCAAGGCGGGTTTGAGCATATTGCCGGCATCCATTGCGCCATCACCTTTACCAGCACCAACCATCGTATGAATCTCATCAATAAAGATAATGGTTTGACCTTCATCTTTAGCGACATCACTGAGAACTGCTTTCAAGCGCTCTTCGAATTCACCGCGGTACTTAGCGCCAGCTAGAAGTAAGGCCATATCCAAGACTAGGACGCGCTTATTTTTCAGAGTCTCAGGCACTTCGCCATTAACGATGCGCTGCGCTAAACCTTCAACGATCGCGGTCTTACCCACACCAGGCTCACCAATGAGTACAGGGTTATTCTTACCGCGACGTTGCAAAATCTGAATGGTGCGACGAATCTCATCATCACGACCAATGACTGGATCGAGTTTGCCCATACGAGCCCGCTCAGTCAAATCTACTGTGTATTTCTTTAAGGCTTCACGTTGGCCTTCAGCATCTGCACTATTCACTGATTCTCCTCCGCGCACTAAATCAATAGCCGCTTCTAACGATTTACGATTTAATCCATTATCTCGGGCAACTTTACCGAGCTCACCCTTGTCATCGGCCACTACCAGCAAGAACAACTCGCCAGCAATAAATTGATCATTACGCTTATTGGCTTCTTTTTCACAAAGATTTAGCCAGTTACTTAAATCACGGCCAACCTGCACTTCTCCACCAGTACCCTGCACCTCAGGGAAATTGCCAATAATCTTCTCAACGCCTTTTTCTAGGCCGGGAACATTAACTCCTGCTCGAGTTAATAGACTCTTGGCGCTACCATCAGAATCACGCAACATCGCCAACAGCAGATGGGCTGGCTCGATGTATTGATTGTCTTTAGCTAAAGCAATACTTTGGGCCTCACTTAAGGCCTCTTGAAATTTGGTTGTTAATTTATCTATTCTCATTTTTTGTACCCAATCAACTCCATCTATATCTATCTATAGAATATAAGGGCAATATTAATAATTTCAAGCATCTACCCCACTTTTAACCCTAATTTTTCCTATTTTGACCTGGCTTGTTTACCTTCTTGAATGCGCTGACGGCACCTACTATGCCGGCATCACCAATCGTATGGAGCATCGCTTAGAAGCCCATAACTCAGGGCAAGGCGCTCGCTATACGAGAGCGCGCAGACCAGTTGTACTCTTAGCCACTCAAGAGCACCCTAATCGATCTGAGGCATCGAAAGCCGAGCTTCGCCTAAAGAGCTTGCCGCGATCCCAAAAGCTGACTTTCTTTCAGAATTAGAAGTACTCATTGGCCATATGAGGTTAACCAAATTTGTGCATGACAAGTAAGTTAACTGTATGCATGAGCCCTACAATATAGGCATAAAAAACCAATTATTGAACTGGAGACTAATCATGCAACCAAAATGGGGAACTCGAGGAATGGCGGTCGCGCCACACTCCCTGGCATCAGAATCAGCCTTAGCTGTTTTACGAGAAGGCGGGAACGCCTTAGAAGCAATGATTGCTGCAGCAGCAACTATTGCTGTGGTCTACCCCCATATGAACTCCATAGGCGGAGACTCCTTCTGGGTTATTCATTCTCCTGGCAAAGCAATGGGTGGAATTGATGCCTGTGGCGCAGCTGCTGGTTTAGCGACAAAGCAATGGTACGCAGAACGCGGCATTACAAAAGCAATCCCTTTTCGTGGTGCAGTAGCGGCCAATACGGTTGCTGGAACCATATCCGGTTGGGGCGCAGCACACAAGTTATCAAAACAGGGGTTAGGAGGCAAACTACCGCTGTCCCGTCTGCTGGCAGATGCGATTCACTATGCAGAAGCTGGCACACCGGTTACCTTCAGCCAATCAAGCCTCACCGAAAAGAAGCGTAAGGAACTCAGCCCTATTCCTGGCTTTGCAGAGACTTTTTTGGTGGATGGCAAAGCGCCGACTGTTGGCAGCATCTTTAAGCAAGAACGTCTCGCAAAAACCTTGCACCAGATTGCCAAAAAAGGAACTGATGACTATTACCGCGGTGAACTGGCTGAATCATTAGCGAAAGAACTCGCAGAGTTAGGAAGTCCACTGAGATTAGATGACTTGCACCGTCACAAGGCAAAACTCATAGATCCTCTTGAGCTAAAACATAGTATGGGTAATGTCTACAACATGACGCCGCCTACACAAGGCGTTGTCTCATTGATGATCATCGGCATCTTGGATCAACTGAACTTAAAACGCTTCAAGGTGGATAGCCCAGAATACGTTCACCACTGCGTTGAAGCCACCAAGCAAGCATTTAAGATACGCGATCAGTTTGTAACAGATCCTGCGTATATGACAGAGAATGCGCAATCTTTCTTATCGCCTGCGTTCCTAAAAAAGTTAGCCAAGAATATTGACCCCAATAAAGCGCTTCCGTGGGGCCAAGGCAAAGGTCCTGCAGATACTATTTGGATGGGTGTTATTGACGGTGATGGTAATTGCGTTTCCTTCATTCAAAGCATCTATCATGAGTTTGGGGCGGGCATTGTGCTTCCTACCTCAGGTGTCAACTGGCAAAACCGGGGTTGCAGCTTTTCTCTCGATCCAAACACACTCAATCACCTTGAGCCGTATCGCAAGCCTTTTCACACCCTTAACCCAGCGATGGCTTTATTTAAAGATGGTCGCTCAATGGTTTATGGAACGATGGGTGGTGATGGTCAACCACAAACCCAGTGCGCAGTATTTACTCGTACAGCAACTTATGGCCTTGACCCACAGGATGCTATTAGTCGCCCACGCTGGTTACTGGGTCGC
Source organism: Polynucleobacter sp. MWH-Adler-W8 (assembly GCF_001889925.1). Taxonomy (NCBI): domain Bacteria; kingdom Pseudomonadati; phylum Pseudomonadota; class Betaproteobacteria; order Burkholderiales; family Burkholderiaceae; genus Polynucleobacter; species Polynucleobacter sp. MWH-Adler-W8. The sequence goes on from NZ_LZFI01000004.1 coordinate 196,467, forward strand.
ACCTGGGGACAAACGAGTGATAGCTTAAAACTAGAATCACGCTTTGGTCCAGAAGTCGCAAAAGAACTTCATGCCTTAGGCCATGAAATTGAAATGTTAGACGCCTTTGATGAAACCGTTGGTCATGCAGGTTGCATTATTCGCAACCCATCCGGAATATTGCAAGGCGGATGGGACCCTAGAAGCGATGGCGCAGTGAGCTCATTTTAGTATTGAACAATTATTTTGTGACATTAAAAAAGGCTACCTAATTGGTAGCCTTTTTTCTATGCAATATTTTTTAACTTATGCAGTCAGTGTCTTCATGTACTTAGCACGCATTGGGCGTAGTACGAAGAACGCAAGGAGAGCTGCAGTAGCATCCAACACGATCATGATGGCAAATACTGGTAGCCAACTATCAGTCACACCATGAATATAAGCTGCAACTGGAGCGCCGATAATGGAACCAACGCCTTGAGCCATGTATAAGAATCCGTAGTTTGTGGTGGCATGCTTTTGACCAAAGGTATCAGTCAAAGTAGATGGGAACAAGGAGAAAATCTCACCCCAACCAAAGAACACAATACCTGAGAGCAATACGAACATCACAGGATCAGAGCGCGTCATCACCCAAGCAGACATGGCAACAGCTTCCAAACCAAAAGCGATGGTCATCGTATATTCACGTCCAATGCGGTCAGATACCCAGCCAAATATTGGTCGAGTTAAACCATTGGTAACACGATCAATAGTTAATGCCAGAGGCAAGGCGGCCATACCAAAAACCATGGCTGATGTAATACCAAAATCTTTTGCAAATGCGCCCATCTGTGAGATCACCATCAATCCGGATGTAGACATCATGGACATCATCAAAAACATGAGCCAAAAAACTGGTGTCTTTAACATTACCTTTGGCGCAACTCCAGATGCAGCAGCCGCCATTTGATCGGCTGTTTGCACGCGATCAGCGTGAGGAACGCGAATACCTTGTGCAGCCAATAAGCCAACAGCACCAATAATGTATCCAAAGAATGTCAACGTGCCCTGAATGCCTGTCTCAGTCAAACTAGTCGAGATTGGGAAAGTCGTCAGCAATGCACCGATGCCGTAACCAGCAGCAACCATACCTACTGCAAAGCCACGATTATTTGGAAACCAACGAACCATTAAGCCAACAACGCCGATATAAACAATACCGGTGCCCAGGCCACCTAATACACCGTAGGTGAGGTAAAGATTAGATACGGTGGTGAGGTTAGCTGAAAGAACCCAGCTTGCGCCCGTCAGAATGGTGCCAATAGATAACAAAAGGCGGGGGCCAAACTTATCTACTAAATAACCTTGGAATGGTGAGAAAAAAGTCTGCAACACAATCAAGATCGAAAATGTTATTTGTAATTCGGTCAAAGTAACGCCAAGCTGACCCATGATCGGCTTCGTGAATAAAGCCCATACATATTGCGGGCTAGAAATGGACATCATACAAATGACACCCAAAGCCAATTGCACCCATTTCGACTTTAAGGGGTTACTACTAGCACTTTCCGTGCTCAATGCTGCTGCTGTCATGAGAATCTCCAGGGTTTTGTTGAATCAAAATTTCTTAATTGCTTTTGTTGTTGTATTTTGATCTAAATTTGCGGGTAATCACCAATATATTCCCTGAAATGGTGCAGAAGCACACATTTTGATGCAGCTTGATGCACCAATAAAAACCTCGAATGAGGATTTAATACATCAAGGAAAGTGAAGTCAGCTTAACTTCCAACGAGCCATTGCAACATTGTCAGTTACACGGGCATCAACCCAGCGAGCACCATCAGGGGTGTCTTCTTTTTTCCAGAATGGCGCTGCTGTTTTGAGGTAATCCATAATGAACTCACAAGCAGCAAAAGCTTCACCTCTATGTGCACTAGCGACCGCTACCAGCACGATTTGATCTTCGGGCAACAAAGGACCAACACGATGAATTACTAGGGTTTGATAAATATCCCAGCGGGCCTTGGCTTGATCCAGAATTTCCTGTAAAGCCTTCTCAGTCATGCCGGGGTAGTGCTCAAGCGTCATGCCTTTTACTTGTCTACCGTCATTCATATCGCGGACGGTACCCAAGAAAGTCACTACCGCACCAACACGTGGATCACCTTTGCGTAGTGAGGCTATTTCTTCACTGACATCAAAATCACTTTCTTGGATTTTGATCGGCATATCAGCCTCCAGTTACCGGAGGAAAGAAAGCCACTTCAGCACCATCTTGCAATGGGGTGCTTGCATCAACCATATGCTGATGCAAAGCGCAACGCAATACTTTACCTTCTGCTAAGACCTCAGCCCAAGGGCTACCGCGCTCGATAAGATACGACCTAAGATCGGCAATGGTTTTGATTGTTGCGGGAATAGTGATACTCTCTTGCGAGACACCAAGGGCTTCACGCAATGAGGCAAAGAATCGTAATTCGAGTTTCATGAGCTTATCGTAAACCGATTATTTGAGAAGCGCATCAAAAGGGATGTACTTCACTAGATCACCAGTTTTAATTGGCTGGTTTGGTGGGCAATCTAACAAACCATCACCCCAAGAGGCGCTTGTGAGGACGCCAGAGCTTTGATTGGGGAATAAATCTAAGCCGCCTTGATCATTAATCTTGACACGTAAAAACTCATTGCGACGATCAGCTTTTAACCAATCAAAATCAGCGCGCATGAAATAGGATTGCGGAAGCTTGGCTTCGCGCCCCTGCAACTTCAAAATGAAAGGACGCACGAACAATAGGAAGGTAACGAAGCTAGAAACTGGATTACCTGGCAAACCAATAAACCAGGCCTCACCATCTTTGGGCTCATCTGATTTGCGAACTGCACCAAAGGCCAGCGGCTTACCAGGCTTAATGGCGATCTGCCACAGATCCAATCTACCCTCAGCAGTAACTGCCGGCTTAATATGATCTTCTTCACCAACTGAAACACCGCCGGAAGTGATGATCAAATCATGATCTTTACTGGCCTTACGCAATGCTGCGCGTGTTGCATCTAGGCGGTCTGGAACAATGCCTAAATCGGTCGCGTCACAACCTAAAGACTTGAGACAAGCCAATAAAGTATCGCGATTAGAGTTATATATGCCGCCTGGTTTTAAGGGCTCACCTGGAAGTGCCAACTCATCACCAGTGAAAAATGCTGCCACCCTTACCCGACGCTTAACGTTTAAATGAGTCAATCCGGCTGAAGCAGCAACACCTAACTCCTGTGGGCGCAAGAATGTGCCAGCAGTCAAACAAGTTTTGCCAGCTGTTAAATCTTCGCCTCTGCGACGAATCCACTGACCTGATGTTGGCGCAATATTGATGGTTACTTGATTAGTCTCACTGTCTGTCGCGCAATCCTCTTGCATTACCACTGCATCAGAACCAGGAGGAACGGGAGCACCAGTAAAAATTCTGGCAACAGTACCGGGCTCCAGTTGCATGCCCATAGAGCCAGCTGGAATACGTTGAGCAATCTTGAGAATACTTCCAGCATTTTGAGTATCCGCAGTGCGCACGGCATAACCATCCATCGAGGTGTTATCCAATGGCGGCACATCAACGAGGCTATTTACGTTTTCAGAGAGCACACGACCTAGGGCGGCCTGCATAGCAACCTTCTCATTCTCAATGACTGCTTGAGCATGAGAAAGCAAATGATTTAAAGCCTGCTGCGCAGTCAACATCGGTGGCTTAGTCATAGCAGTTTGTATTGCTCGGTGAGTATTAATTGAGATGGGTTGTGATGAAATCTTTTACTTGATTTACATCTGCATCGATATTCTCTACACGCTGCGGCTTGGACTTAATGTCTTTGAAAGCAGGCGGACATTCTGCAGGGCGACCTAAAGCAACTTCAATAGTTTCTTCAAACTTAATTGGGAGCGCTGTCTCAAGTACAATCATCGGAATACCGGCCTGCAGATGATCGCGAGCTACCTTAATGCCATCAGCAGTATGCGTATCAATCATGACGCCGTAGCGTTTATCAATGTCACGAATAGTTTCTAGGCGATTCTCATGGGTGCTGCGGCCAGACTGAAAGCCATATTTACCAAGCTCTTTAAAGACTATATCTTTCGAGATATCAAAACCACCAACTTCATCAACCTGCTTGAACATAGCTGCAGTTGCTTTGCCATCTTGACCCATAAAATCAAATACGAAGCGCTCAAAATTACTAGCTTTAGAGATGTCCATCGAAGGGCTGGAAGTATGCAAGGTCTCAGCAGACTTACGTGCACGATAGATGCCTGTGGAAAAGAATTCATCCAATACATTGTTTTCATTGGTAGCAACGATGAGATGCTCGATAGGCAAACCCATCATGCGGGCGATATGACCAGCGCAGACATTACCGAAGTTACCGGATGGTACGGTGAATGAGACTTTTTCGGAGCTGGACTTAGTGGCCAGTAGATAACCTTGAAAGTAGTACACCACCTGAGCCACTACACGACCCCAATTAATGGAGTTCACGGTACCAATTTGGTTCTTCGCTTTAAAAGCATGGTCATTGCTGACTGCCTTAACAATATCCTGGCAGTCATCGAAGACACCAGCTACTGCTAAGTTAAAAATATTAGGATCTTGCAAGGAATACATCTGTGCAGACTGAAAGGCACTCATCTTGCCGCGGGGAGAAAGCATAAATACCTTCACACCCTCTTTACCGCGCATCGCATATTCAGCTGCGCTACCCGTATCACCAGATGTAGCGCCCAAAATATTGAGCTGCTGACCTTTTTTCTTGAGAGTGTACTCAAAAAGATTGCCCAGCAATTGCATGGCCATGTCTTTAAAAGCCAAGGTTGGGCCATTTGAAAGACTCAATAGCCCAATGCGTGTTCCCTGCTCTTCGCCCAACCAATGCAAAGGCGTGATGTCTTTAGCGTTATCTTGTGCACGGCCATTGCAATAGACCTGCTCGGTATACGTTTTACGCAAGATTGCACGCAAATCCGCCTCAGGAATATCGTCGCAATACAGACTCAATACTTCATAAGCGAGGTCTGCGTATGACAAGCCGCGCCAAGAATCCAATTGCGCTGCAGTGACTTGTGGGTATTGAGTAGGTAAATACAACCCGCCATCAGGCGCCAATCCACCCAACAAAATTTCTAAGAAGGATTGTTGTGGACTATTGCCACGAGTAGATTGGTAACGCATATATTTTGCTGAGTTTTACTTAAGACAGATTTTCTAAACGGATCTTCACCACTTCGCCAGTAACTGTCTTGAGATTCTGAATCTCTTTAATCGCGGCAAGCATGTTCTTTTCTTTAGTCTCGTGAGTTAAAGCCACCAAATCAGTTTGACTTTCACCCTCATCAGCTTCTTTTTGCAAAAGTGCGTCAATAGAAACACCATGCGATGCCAAAATTTTAGTGATGTCAGCTAATACGCCAGCTTGATCAGCTACACGCAAGCGCAGATAGTAACTAGTAGTGATTTCGCCAATAGGGAGCACTGGTGTGTCATGGACAGCATCTGGCTGGAAGGCCAAGTAAGGCACACGATGCTCAGCGTCAGCGCTTAGCAAACGAGTGATATCTACTAAGTCAGCAATCACTGCGGAAGCAGTTGGCTCAGAGCCTGCACCTTTGCCGTAATACAAAGTTGTTCCAACGGCATCGCCAAATACTTGCACGGCATTCATGGCGCCCTCAACGTTTGCAATCAAACGCTTGGAAGGAATGAGAGTTGGATGGACACGCAACTCGACACCAGTTGACGTTTTCTTGGCAATGCCAAGCAACTTAATGCGATAGCCTAATTGCTCTGCATACTTAATATCAATTGCATCTAATTTAGTGATGCCTTCGATGTGTGCTTTTTCAAACTGCATTGGAATACCAAATGCAATCGCACTCATGATGGTCGCTTTATGAGCAGCATCAACACCTTCGATGTCAAAAGTCGGATCTGCTTCTGCATAGCCTAGGCGTTGCGCTTCTTTAAGCACTGTTGCGAAATCCAAACCTTTGTCGCGCATCTCTGACAGGATGAAATTCGTAGTGCCATTAATGATGCCTGCAATCCATTCGATACGGTTCGCTGTTAAGCCTTCACGCAACGCTTTAATAATGGGGATACCACCAGCAACAGCAGCTTCAAAGGCAACCATCACGCCCTTAGCATGCGCAGCCTTAAAGATTTCGTTACCATGAACAGCAATCAATGCTTTATTAGCTGTAACTACGTGCTTACCTGCCGCAATTGCCTCAAGAACCAAGTCTTTAGCTATGCCATAACCACCAATAAGCTCAACAACGATGTCGATCTCTGGGTTATTGATCACGGCACGAGCATCACTCACCACCTGCGCGCGGTCTTTAACCAACTCTTTGGCACGCTCTACATTTAAATCAGCAACCGTATTAATACGAATGCCGCGCCCAGCACGACGAGTAATTTCATCTTGGTTACGCTCGAGAACAGTGAATACGCCACCACCAACAGTGCCAATACCTAACAGACCTACTTGAATCGGTTTCATGATGCCTTTGCTGCAGTTGAAGAAGCCTTGCGGCTGTGCTTATTACGATAACGCTCCAGAAAACGAGCAAGGCGGCCTATAGCTTCCTTGAGAACATCTTCGTGAGGCAAGAACACTACACGGAAGTGATCAGGTTTGCCCCAGTTGAAACCAGAGCCCTGCACTAACAATACTTTTTCTTCTTTTAAAAGATCAGCTACAAATTGCTGATCATCTTCAATTGGATAAACCTCAGGATCTAGCTTTGGAAATAAATACAAAGCAGATTTTGGCTTCACGCAAGTCACGCCTGGAATATCAGTTATGAGCTTCCATGCAAGATCACGTTGCTTTGCAAGGCGGCCACCCTCACCCACTAAATCATTAATGCTTTGATAACCACCCAATGCTGTTTGAATCGCATATTGACCTGGCACGTTCGCACACAAGCGCATTGAGGCCAACATATTGAGCCCCTCGATATAGTCTCGGACCATCTCTTTATCGCCTGAAACCACCATCCAGCCGGCACGGTAGCCGCAGGAACGGTAATTCTTAGAAAGACCATTGAAAGTAATGATGACTACATCAGTAGATAAAGAAGCTAACGAGAGATGCCTCTCACCGTCGTACAACATCTTGTCGTAAATCTCGTCCGCAAACAAAATCAAACCATGTTCACGAGCAATTTGAGTTAACTCCAGCAGCACTTCTTTGGAGTAAATTGCACCAGTAGGATTGTTTGGATTAATCACCACAATCGCTTTGGTACGCGGTGTAATTTTTTTACGGAGATCGTTTAAGTCTGGCGCCCACTCTTTGGATTCATCACAAAGATAGTGCACTGGTGTGCCACTCGACAAACTGACTGCAGCAGTCCAAAGCGGGTAATCTGGTGTTGGGACCAATACCTCATCACCATCATTTAAGAGTGCATTCATCGACAGAACGATGAGCTCAGAAACACCATTGCCGGTATAGACATCATCCAAGGTCACGCCTTGAATGCCTTTTTCTTGGCAATACTGCATGATGGCTTTGCGAGCAGCAAAGATTCCCTTGGAATCAGAATAAGCTGATGCATTGCTTAAATTGCGAATCATGTCCAACTGAATCTCTTCAGGCGGATCAAAACCGAAAACCCCTACGTTTCCGATGTTTAATTTGATGATTTTGTGGCCCTCTTCCTCCATGCGCTGAGCAAGCTCAAGCACCGGCCCACGTATGTCATAACAGACGTTATCGAGCTTTTGGGACTTTAGGATCGGTTTCACAATAAATTTAAGGGTAAGTTCTTGAAATATGAGAAAAAACAGCTAGCTATAATCCACATAATTATGACAGAGAGTCCACTTGAAGCTTCAATCTGACCCCCATTCCGGAGCGAATACGATCACTGGCTATGGCGATGGCTACGTAGAGATCAATAAGATCCCTTACGACCATGCGGTCCTACTCAGCTCGGACGGCGCCATCTCTAACTGGTCTGCGCAAACATTTGATAGCTTAGAAGCTAGTCATTTCGCGCAAATGGTTGATTTAAAACCAGAATTAATCCTCATCGGGACCGGTAGCCGCCAGCGCTTTCCTAAGCCAGAACTCCTTAAATCCTTGATTGAAGCCAAAATTGGCTTTGAAATCATGGATTCTCAAGCCGCCTGCCGCACTTACAACATCCTAGTCGGTGAGGGTCGTCAGGTCGTGCTTGCCCTGATTGTGGAACCCACTTAATGCAATTTGGCCAGATTCGGCAGTCATCAGCCCTGCACCCAGGCAAGATTTTGCTGCTGGTCATTATTTACGGCCTGCTTTGGTTTGGCACCCTCAATTACCGCCACCTTATCCCATCCGACGAAGGCCGCTATGCAGAAATAGCACGAGAAATGCTGGTTACCGGTGATTGGATTACTCCGCGTTACAACGGTTATAAGTATTTTGAAAAACCCCCTCTTCAAGCTTGGGCAACTGCCGCCGCATTTCAGGCATTTGGTATTGGCGATTGGCAAGCGCGCCTTTGGACAGCGCTAACGGGTTTCCTAACTATTCTTTTGGTCGGCTTTACTGGTGCGCGCATCTTCAACGCGAGAGCAGGATGGTTGGCTGCTGTTGTATTGGCATCGAGTCCGATGTGGATTATCAGTGGTCACTTCAATTCGCTCGACATGGGCTTGTCCTCATTTTTAGTGGCGGCTCTTTGTAGCCTCTTGCTTGCACAAACTTCGCATAACAAAAATAACTGTCGCAACTGGATGTGGGCTTGCTGGATTTTTATGGCGCTAGCAACACTATCCAAAGGTGTTATTGGCGTAGCGATTCCTGCAATGGTGTTTATTGCTTACTCCATTAGTACATGGGACTGGAAAATCTGGGCTCGCTTGCGTTTATTTAGTGGAACTATTTTGTTCTTAGCTATCACTGCCCCTTGGTTTGTATTGGTAGCGCAACGCAATCCCGAGTTTCTAGAGTTCTTCTTTATTCATGAACATCTACAACGCTTCACACAAGATGATCACAGTAGAACTGGCCCGATTTACTACTTTGTACCACTCCTCCTCATTGGCCTACTCCCCTGGATTCTGCAGGTCCCTGGGGCGTTTGCACAAGCATGGAGCGAGCGCCGTCGCGAATTCTCAGCGGGCTGGTTATTAGTCTGCTGGTTTGCTGTGATCTTTGCATTCTTTAGCGTATCGCACTCTAAGCTTCCGGGTTACATCATCCCCGTTTTCCCAGCGCTCGCTTTAATTATTGGCAATCGTTTAGATCGCTTACTTGGTCACACCAAAACCATGGCATTACCATGGAAATTACAGACACTTTGCTTTGCAATTTTGGGGTGTGTTGGATTTTTCTTTTTAGATGCCATTGGTAAACAAGCAAGACCTGATGAGATTGAAGCTTATGCACAATATACCTATTGGGTGATTGCTGCATTAGTAGCGCTTGTCAGTTTTAGCGCTTACGCTGCATGGCAAAGCAAGCGCAATGGCATTCAAAGCATCGTCAGCTTTGCTTGTGGGTTCCTTCTCTGCGCGATCATCACAGGAACAGGTCACGAGACATTGGGCCGCGCAGTTTCTGGTATCGACCTAGTCGAGCGAGTCAAAGCCTCTATTCCAGAAAAAGTGAACTTCTATTCAGTGCGTCTTTTGGATCACACCGTGCCTTTCTATTTAGGCAGAACGATGATCATGGTTGAATCACCCGATGAGCTTGAGTTTGGGGTTAATCAAGAGCCAGAACTTTGGATGCCAACATTAGACGCCTTTATTACCCGCTGGCAAGAAGATCAAACAGCTTATGCCATGATGGTTCCAGAGCAATTTGATGCGCTTAATACTCAGGGCTTCCCAATGCAGGAAGTCGATCGTGATTCACGCAGGGTCATTGTCAAGCATCCAGATATCTCGCAGTAATATAGGACACCATGTCAAACTTCATCCCCTTCACGCGCCCTAGCTTCAATCAAGAAACCATTGACGCTGTTTCAGAGGTATTGCGCTCAGGATGGGTGACATCTGGACCGAAATTGGCCGAGTTTGAAGCTGCTTTAAGCCAATACTTTGGCGGTCGTCCGGTACGCTGTTTTGCCAATGGCACCGCAACCATGAAGATCGCTCTGCAAGTTGCCGGCATTGGTGATGGCGATGAAGTAATTACCACTCCAATTTCTTGGGTGGCAACTTCTAATGTGATTTTGGGTGTTGGCGCCAAACCAGTATTTGTGGATATCGATCCCATTACACGCAATATTGATCTAAATAAAGTGGCTGCTGCAATCACGCCAAAGACACGTGCGATCATGCCGGTCTATTTAGCTGGATTACCTGTTGATATGGATCAACTCTATGCGCTAGCCAAACAGCACAAGCTTCGTGTAATTGAAGATGCAGCGCAGGCCTTTGGCTCACAGTGGCAAGGCAAGAAGATTGGTAGCTTTGGTGACCTGGTGAGCTTTAGCTTCCAGGCCAATAAGAACCTCACCACTGTTGAGGGAGGCTGCCTTGTTCTCAATAATCTAGATGAAGCAAAACTGGCTGAGAAATTCCGTCTACAAGGATTAACTCGTCAAGGCATGGATGGTATGGATGTGGATGTATTGGGCGGCAAAGATAACTTGACCGATGTGAATGCAGCTATCGGTCTTGAACAACTTAAGCAACTTCCCTCTTATCAAACACGTCGTGCTGAACTCGCGCACCAATACTTTGATGTGCTTCGTGCCAAATTAAAATCGGCTGGATTGGAAGACTTACATTTAGAGCTTCCAGTAGAAAATTTCACGGATAGTAACTGGCACATGTTTCAAGTTGTTTTGCCACTCGAGCAGCTCAATACGGATCGCGCTCAAGTGATGACGGAATTAAAAGATATGGGCATTGGCACTGGCGTTCATTACCCCGCCATTACCGGGTTCACTCTTTATAAAAACCAGGGTTACAAAATTTCAGACACTCCGATTGCTGAGCGCATTGGTCGATCCATTCTCACCCTCCCCTTATTTCCGGCAATGGCAGATGAAGATATTGACCGTATAGCCAGTGGATTGGTCGGAATTTTGCTGAAATACCGCAAAAACTAGCGTTCTTGGGTTAAACCCAAAGAATCAGGCAAAATTGCAGCATGACTGCAAATTTAGTTGCCAACCCAACACTCAGCATTGTTATTCCCGTTTACAACGAGGAGGACGGATTAAAGGCTCTATTTGATCGCCTTTATCCAGCATTGGATACCCTGGCTGCCAAACGCAAGATCACCTATGAGATCGTATTTGTTAACGACGGTAGTAAAGATCGTTCCGCCGGCATCCTTTCCAGGCAAGTGGAGTTACGCCCTGATGTAACCCGTGCAGTTTTATTTCACAGCAACTTTGGCCAACATATGGCCATCATGGCTGGCTTTGAATACGCCAAAGGCGAACACATCATTACTTTGGATGCAGACCTACAAAATCCTCCCGAAGAAATTGATGCATTGACTGAGCAGTTATTAAAAGGTCATGACTACGTGGGCACTATTCGCGCCGATCGTCGGGATAGCTTCTTCAGAAAATTCGCTTCACGCGCCATGAATCGCTTGCGCGAAAACATTACCCGCATCACGATGACTGATCAAGGTTGTATGTTGCGTGGATATAGCCGTCGCATTGTTGACTTAGTCCGTCAATGCGATGAAAGCAATACTTTTATCCCGGCACTGGCATATACATTCTCTGCAAATCCAGTTGAAATTACTATCAAACACGAAGAGCGTTTTGCCGGTGAATCCAAATACAGCTTGTACCAATTGATTCGCCTGAACTTTGACTTAGTCACTGGCTTCTCTGTCATGCCGTTGCAGATTTTCTCAATACTCGGCATGCTGCTATCCCTTGCTGCTGGTAGCTTGTTCGCCTACCTACTGGTTCGCCGCTTCCTTCTAGGTGCTGAGGTTGAGGGGGTATTCACCCTCTTCGCCCTGACCTTCTTCCTGATTGGTGTGATGCTCTTTGGGCTCGGACTTTTAGGTGAATACATTGGTCGCATCTATCAGCAAATCCGCAAGCGCCCTCGTTATGTAGTGCAAACCGTTTTAGAGAAAAAATAATTGCACGCAGTCGTCTTTGCTTATCACGATGTTGGCGTCAACTGCCTCAAGGCACTTCTCAATGCGGGTATGCAAGTTGATCTAGTCGTTACCCATCAAGATGATCCCAATGAGAATATTTGGTTTGGAAGCGTTGCAAAACTCTGCGAAGAAAAAAATATTTCTTACATCACTCCGAACGCGAATGAATTAGCAACTTTAATTCCGAAGTTTCAAGCGCTAGCGCCAGACTATATTTTTTCTTTCTACTATCGCTTCATGATTCCAGAGCAGATCTTGGCTTGCGCCAAAATTGCCGCACTTAATATGCATGGCTCGCTACTCCCAAAATATCGTGGGCGTGCGCCAGTGAATTGGGCTATTCTGCATGGCGAAACAGAGACCGGCGCAACTTTACACGTCATGGAAGCGAAACCGGATGCAGGAGATATTGTTGGGCAAGCAGCCGTCAGCATCGGCCCAGATGAAACTGCTACTGATGTATTTGCTAAGGTCAGTCAGGCTGCCGTGAGCGTGATCGATCAGGTCTTGCCTAGCCTTCTAAATGGAATTGTTCCCCGCAAGGCAAATGAGCTCCAAAAAGGCAGTTATTTTGGCGGTAGAAAGCCTGCAGACGGGCAAATTCACTGGAATCAGACTGCTAAACAGGTCCACGACTTGGTTAGGGCTGTCGCACCCCCTTATCCAGGCGCCTTTTGCGACCATGATGGGAAAACCATGATTGTGGCCCGCACCAGCCTAAATGGGCCATTTCCAGACAAGCTCAATCTTGGGGTTTGCGGCATCCAAGTGGTTGATAATCGGGTATTCGGTATTTGTGGCGACCATCAAGCAGTTGAAGTTTTGGAATGGTTTCCAGCAAGCAAATAAGCAGAAAATTCAGCAATAGCAAATTAGATTAAAACGAGGCAGTAGAGATGAAAAAAGTACTCATTCTTGGTGTTAATGGTTTTATTGGTCACCACCTTTCGAAGCGCATTCTTGAGACAACCGATTGGGATGTCTACGGCATGGATATGCAAAACGATCGTCTTGGTGATTTAGTTAATCATCCTCGCATGCACTTCTTTGAAGGCGACATCACAATTAATAAAGAATGGGTTGAATATCACATTCGCAAATGCGATGTCATCTTGCCTTTAGTGGCGATTGCAACGCCAGCTACGTATGTTCAGCAACCACTCAAGGTATTTGAGCTCGACTTCGAAGCCAATCTCCCAATCGTGCGCTCTGCTGTTAAGTACAAAAAGCATTTGGTATTCCCATCAACTTCGGAAGTGTATGGAATGTGTGAGGATGGTGAATTTGATCCTACTAAATCCAATATGGTTTATGGCCCAATTAACAAGCCACGCTGGATCTATGCTTGCTCTAAGCAATTAATGGACCGTGTGATCTGGGGTTATGGCATGGAAGGGTTGCGCTTTACTCTCTTCCGCCCATTTAACTGGATTGGCCCTGGCTTAGATAGCATCTATACACCTAAGGAAGGCTCTTCCCGTGTTGTGACTCAGTTCTTGGGTCACATCGTTCGCGGCGAATCCATCAATGTTGTGGACGGTGGTGCCCAGAAACGTGCCTTTACTTATATTGATGATGGTATCGATGCTTTGATGCGCATTATCGATAACAAAGATGGTGTTGCTAACGGCAAGATCTACAACATCGGCAATCCAAAGAACAATCACTCCATTCGCGAACTCGCTAATCAGATGCTGGAAATTGCTCGCAGTATTCCTGAGTATGCAAAGAATGCGAATGAAGTAAAGATTGTAGAAACTACCTCTGGCGCTTACTACGGCGAAGGCTATCAAGACGTTCAAAATCGTGTTCCAGCAATAGATAACACGATGAGTGAACTAGGCTGGAAACCAACTACTACGATGTCTGATGCGCTCAAGAACATCTTTGAAGCCTATCGTGAAGACGTAGAAAAAGCCCGCACTTTAGTTGATAAAGAATAAGCGAAAGTAAATTCAAAGGTACATGGCTAAGATTGCTCTCAAGGTTGATGTTGATACCTTACGCGGAACCAAAGAAGGTGTTCCCAATCTAGCTCGCACTCTAGAGCGTTTTGGCCTTAAAGCCACCTTTCTATTTAGCCTTGGCCCTGACCATACAGGGTGGGCCTTAAAGCGCGTCTTCCGCCCTGGCTTTCTAAAAAAAGTTAGCCGCACTTCTGTTGTAGAGCACTACGGTATTAAGACGCTCTTATACGGTGTACTTCTTCCCGGCCCCGATATCGGCAAGAAAGCTGCTGCAGAAATGCGTGCCATTGATAAAGCAGGTCATGAGACAGGTATTCATACTTGGGATCATGTTGCTTGGCAAGATGCAGTGCGTGACCAAGATGCGTCTTGGACAAAAGCGATGATGCAGAAAAGCTGGGATCGCTTTGTAGAAATCTTCGGTCATGCACCGTTAACCTATGGTGCTGCTGGTTGGCAAATGAACGATGCCGCCTTTGAGCAACTCGATCAATGGGGCATTGCTTACTCCTCTGATGGTAGAGCTGAACCCAATCTCATGCCTTATCGCCTTGCACTGCCTTCAGGAAAAGCGAAGCATGTTCAGTACCCAACAACACTCCCGACCTTTGATGAACTTATTGGCATCGATGGCGCAGATGAATTTGGCGCAGTCAAAAAGTTATTAGAGATCACCCAAAGCAATCCAAATGACCAAGTCTTCACACTGCACGCTGAACTAGAGGGGCAAAAGCTATTGCCTGCGTTCGAGCAGCTGCTAGCTGGATGGCTAAATCAAGGTCATGAGCTCGTTACCATGGGCGAGCTTCACAAATCCTGGGAAGCCACCAAGCAACTCGATAAAATAGCTGTACTACCGCTGACCTGGGGAGAAATACCCAATCGCAGCGGTGATTTAATCATTCAAAATAACTAGAACTCAGAGATAACAACCAACGAAGGATCATCATGACAGTAGCCATCGGTCAACCTATGCCGCAGTGTGCGATTCCAGCAACCTCTGGATTAACATTTTCGCCTGATTCCGCGAAAGGGAAAAAACTGGTCCTCTACTTCTACCCTAAAGACATGACTCCAGGCTGCACAGCTGAGTCCGGAGAATTTAGAGACAATATTGAAGCATTCACCAAAGCCAATACTCTGGTGGTAGGCGTTTCACGAGATAGCCTCAAGTCACATGACAATTTCCGCGGCAAACTAGAACTCCCATTTGAGTTGGTTGCCGATACCGAAGAAACGCTTTGTCAGATCTTTGGCGTTATGAAGATGAAGAATATGTACGGCAAGCAAGTTCGTGGCGTCGAGCGCAGCACCTTCCTATTTGACTCATCCGGCAAGCTAGCAAAAGAGTGGCGCGGCCTCAAGGTTCCGGGTCATGTGACAGAGGTATTACAAGCCGCTCAAGCCACTAAATAATTTTTACAATAATTTGATCTGAGGTGCTTGCAAACCCCCAAATTTGGGGTAAAGTGATTCATATGCACCGTAAACGACGGGAAAGTCTGACAATCCGTTTGAATCAGAAACCTGAATATCTCAGATCAGGTACGGGGAGCAACCCCCTCCGTTTTTCAGACCTTAATACAACCAGTTTCGTAATAAACCGTCATTGCAATCCGCTTGGCGGTTTTTTCTTTTAGGAGAGTCCATGCCACTGCCCCCAATCCCCACTCAAATTGCTGATCAAGTCAAACTCAGTCGCAAAGATACTCCCGACTTAAAGAAACGCCCTGCTCAAGCAAAACCGATGGTAGTGGAAGCCGTTGACTGGACCAACGACGCAGAGGAAGATTTATCCGCTGCAGAAGTAGCTCTCGAGAAGATCAAAGCAGATCATCGCCCCACTTCTAATGTGCGAAACGAAAGCAAGGCGCCTACACCAGCAAAACCTAAACGTGTAATTCGTACTGGACCGCCGAGCTTATTTGTTCTCGATACCAACGTATTGATGCATGATCCAAGTTCCTTGTTCCGCTTCTCTGAGCACGACCTATACCTGCCGATGACCACTCTAGAAGAGTTGGACAATCACAAGAAAGGTATGACTGAGGTAGCCCGCAATGCTCGTACTGTTAGCAGATCCCTGGATCAACTGATTGCTGGTACTAGCGGCACTCTGGATGAAGGCATCCCCCTAAATAAGCTGGGCAACCAAGATGTGACTGGGCGCCTCTTCTTCCAAACCAAATTCTCTACACAAGCATTACCTGAAGGCTTACCTGAAGGTAAGGGTGACAATATGATTTTGGCGGTAGTGAGTGAGCTGCAAAAAACTCGCAAAGGTCAAGAAGTAGTATTGGTATCCAAAGATATCAATATGCGCATCAAAGCCCGCGCACTTGGCTTACCGGCTGAAGATTATTTCAATGACCAAGTTTTAGAAGATCGCGACTTGATGTATGCCGGAGTCATGCAACTAAATGCCGACTTTTGGCCCAAACATGGCAAGGATATGGAAAGCTGGGCTGACTCTAAATCCGGCACGATGTTCTATCGAGTGACTGGACCTTCCGTACAAAGCATGTTGGTCAATCAGTTCGTCTATCAAGAAAATCCTGATGGTTCCACGCCTTTCTATGCTCAGGTTAGAGAAATTAATGGCAAGACTGCTCTCTTGCAAACACTCAGAGACTTCTCTCATCAGAAAAATAATGTTTGGAGTGTGACTGCGCGTAACCGCGAACAAAACTTTGCCATGAATCTACTGATGAACCCAGATGTGGATTTTGTGACTTTATTGGGTCAAGCGGGAACTGGTAAAACCTTGCTAGCACTGGCTGCCGGCCTCGAGCAGGTCCTCGACAGCAAACGCTATAACGAGATCATCATTACACGTGCCACTGTCCCTGTAGGTGAAGATATCGGCTTCCTCCCAGGTACCGAAGAAGAAAAGATGCAACCTTGGATGGGTGCATTTGACGATAACCTCGAGGTATTACAGCGCAACGAAGATGGCGGCGCTGGTGAATGGGGTCGTGCTGCAACTCAAGAGTTAATTCGCTCCCGCATCAAAGTAAAGAGCATGAACTTTATGCGCGGTAGAACTTTTGTGAGCAAATTTGTGATCATCGATGAAGCGCAAAACTTAACCCCAAAACAAATGAAGACTTTGGTAACCCGTGCAGGCCCTGGAACCAAAATCATTTGCTTAGGTAATATCGCCCAGATTGATACGCCTTACTTAACAGAAGGTTCTTCCGGTTTAACTTATGTGGTGGACCGCTTCAAAGGCTGGCGTCACGGTGGTCATGTGACATTGGCTCGCGGTGAGCGCTCACGTCTTGCGGATCATGCTGCTGACGCACTCTAAGCAATCCCTCTCATGCCGCACTCTTTTAGGGTGCGGCATTTTTATTTGCAGCTTACTCATCCTAAGCGGATGCAGCACATTCGGCAGTAAATCGGGATCCTCTTCGAAAGTTTCTCAATTTAAGCAAGATACTAGTGTTGGCACTGAAGATATCTCCATTGCAGCCGTAGGCTTGGTGGATGTGCCCTATCGCTATGGTGGCAATACCCCAAAGGGTGGTTTTGATTGCAGCGGTCTGATTGTGTATGTCTATAACAAAGCGGCTGGGGTAAAACTACCGCGCACGATTCAATTGATGAGCACCAAAGGTAGAAGCATTGAAGGGCAGCCTCCCGCACCAGGTGATTTAGTGTTCTTTAACACTACCGGTGAAAAATATTCCCATGCCGGAATCTATGTTGGGCAAGGCAGGTTTGTTCATGCCCCTAGTACCGGTGGCACTGTGCGATTAGACTACATCACATCACCCTATTGGGCAACTAAATTTACTGAAGCACGTCGTATGGTGCCCTGATATTGACATTCTTTAGGGTTAATAGCACTTTCCCCATGTTTCCTAATATCTTAATTTAGATTACAGTATTTTATTAAGTAGTCCACGAACTGAAATACTCACAATTGGAGATGTCATGAAAAAAATCATCATCGCTTTAAGTATTGCATTTAGTTTTGCACTCTCTACTTCTGCTTTCGCTGACCAAGCGGCTTGCGAAGCTAAAGCAGTAAGCAAAGAAGGTAAGCCCCTCTATGGCGCAGCTAAAGATGCTTCCATTAAAAAATGCATGGGCGGAGCTCAAGCAAATGAATGTGAAGCTAAAGCAATTAGCAAAGATGGCAAACCACTTTATGGCGCAGCTAAAGCTGCTTCAATCAAGAAATGTGAAGGCGGTAAATAAGCTTTATCAATTCAGCTTAATTGCCGAATAAAAAAAGCCTCACAGTGTGAGGCTTTTTCTTTGGGCAATTTGTTTTCTTATTTGGATTTAAAAAGGCTCGTATCCACCAGAAGAGTAACCAACAGAGCCCATCGCTAAGTTATCAAACTTGGTATACGGACCTTGCCAGCTTAAGCGCACAGTTCCAATCGGACCGTTACGTTGTTTACCAATGATAATCTCAGCCATACCTTTATCGGTGGTAGTGTCCGGGTGATAAACCTCATCACGATAGATGAACATAATTAAGTCGGCATCTTGCTCGATAGCACCTGACTCACGTAAGTCAGACATGATTGGACGCTTATTAGGACGTTGCTCAAGACCACGATTTAACTGGGAGAGCGCCACTACAGGACACTGCAATTCTTTTGCGAGTGACTTGAGTGAGCGGGAGATTTCTGAAATCTCGGTTGCGCGGTTTTCAGAACCAGAGCCACTCATCAACTGCAAGTAGTCAATTACTACTAGACCAAGGGTGCCACCAAAGTTTCTGGCAATGCGACGTGCGCGTGCACGCAACTCTAAGCTTGATAAAGAACCAGTCTCATCAATCAGAATTTGGGTATTACTTAAGCGAGCAATTGCATCTGTGACGCGTGGCCACTCATCGTCTTGCAGCTTACCAGTACGCATACGACCTTGGTCTACGCGCCCTACTGATCCAAGCAAACGGGCAGCCAATTGCTCACCCGACATCTCCATAGAAAACACCACAACAGGCAAGCCTTCAGCAAGCGCAACGTTCTCGGCGATATTTAATGCAAATGCAGTGTTGTGAGTAACGACATAATCATTCGTTACGTAAGTTCTTTGGGGGTGACTAACTGAAATACATTGCGCCTCAGACATCCTGGAAGGCTCAATACTTTGAAATGAAAGTCTACGTTGGCGATCCCAGCTTGCTCTTAATCTTTCAGTCTTTTCGGGCAGAGTAAAAGCTTGAAAACCGGGACCAAAACTCATATTTAAAACATAATATAAGCGGCCTTGCTTCTTTTCACCCTTGTAGGTGTAGCTTGATTTTTTCTGTGCTGTTGAGCAAAAGCCACCCAAAGACCTGGCTAAAGCCGCAACGTCTTCAGACAATTGCTTACTCGCCGTACAGAAACGAATAGAACCCCACTTCTCAATCCACCCATCGGTATCCATCAATCCCTGGAATAATGCGAGACGAGAAGTCTTGTTCGCCTCTAGATAAGTAGCAGGAATATATTTATCAAAACTTCTGCAGCCAAGAACACCTATATCCTGCAATGCAGATCTGAAATAATTTGTTGGAACTGCTTGACGTGCACCATTGGCTGCAATTCTAGCTTTAGAGACTATTCTCCAGTCATATGCATTAGCATGCACCAACTCCATCTCATAGTTCGCAAGCAAATTCATGCGTTCTACAAGCTCAGGTGACTTAGTTGAAAACATAACTGATCCATGAGAAAGGGCTAGAGTGCCATCACCTAGCAACGCACCTAAAACCCATGGATGAATTGGCAATGCATTCGAGTGGCCAAAGTCACCCGAAACAGGATCAATCCACAATCTATTTTTATATCGAACACATTGCAGCATTTCCATTAATCGGGTGGTATTGACAACGCGTGGCTCGGACCAATCGCGATACATCACCCGCCAGAGATGCTCATCACAACACTCAGCTTGACGACCATCAGAAAATGTAACTTTGTATATCTGCTTAAGACCTTGCGGATAAATACCGGTAACCATTGAATGCTGGCCATCAACGGAAGCCAGGCGATCGCCAAAACGCAAATCACCCATCAACTTCCAGCCATCAACCGTTTTCACTTTTGCATCTAGAGGCTGAGCTTTACCCATAGAAGGACGACCCGCAACAATCACTAAGTCACCTTTTTGCAGGCCGCTAGTTTGCTTATCTAAATCTATGAAGCCAGTTGCAATACCGGTGATGTCGCTTCCACCTTGGCGGTTATAGAGCTCATCAATGCGGGCAACAACAGCTTTCAGTAAAGGCTCAATCTCAAGATAGTCGGCTTTGCGACTACCTTCTTCGCCAATCTGAAGAATGCGTGACTCAGCTTCATCCAACAGCGTTCTAACAGTACGTCCCTCAGGAACAAATGCTGAATTAACAATGCTGTCAGAAACTTCGATCAGGCGACGCAAAATACTGCGGTCACGAACAATATCGGCATAGCCTTTAATGTTCGCTGCACTGGGAGTGTTTTGCGCCAATGAATTTAGGTAATCAATACCAACCAAATCACCACCCTGTTCAGATTTAATTGCATCATGAACAGTAATGACGTCAGCGGGATGATTGTCGCCAACCAAACGAGCAATTGCCTTGTAGATCAAAGCATGTTCGGGGCGATAGAAATCTTTATCGTTTAATACTCCACCCAGGTTATCCCAAGAAGAGTTATCGATCAGTAGACCGCCGAGCAGTGATTGCTCGGCTTCTACAGAATGCGGCGGAACTTTTAAAGCCTGCACGACTGCATCCCCAGAACCCATCATGCCGGGATTCAGCGTAACGGAACGTGAACGGGATTCAGCCATGTGGCTAGTTTACAGATCTAAGACTTAAGCTTGCTCGCCAACTACACGAATGGTGATGTCTGCAACTACGTCGGTATGAACAGCAACCGCTACAGGGTGATCACCAACCATTTTCAATGGGCCAGTAGGCATGCGTACTGAAGACTTCTCAATTGTGAAGCCTTTAGCTTTCAAAGCATCAGCGATGTCATGATTGGTTACAGAACCAAACAAACGACCGTCAACACCCGCTTTTTGACCAATTTCGAGAACCAAGTCCTTAAGCTTTGCGCCAACTACTTCAGCAGCAGCCAATTTCTCAGCAGCCAATTTTTCCAACTCAGCACGACGAACTGCAAAATCAGCAATTGCTGCTTCAGTTGCACGACGGGCTTTACGTTGTGGGATTAAAAAGTTACGAGCGAAACCGTCTTTAACGCGAACTACGTCGCCAAGGTTGCCCAGGTTAGTTACTTTTTCTAAAAGAATGATTTGCATTGAGGGCTCCCAATTATTTCTTATGTTGATCGGAGAATGGCAATAAAGCCAAGTAACGAGCACGCTTGATAGCAGTGTCTAACTGACGCTGATACTTTGCTTTTGTGCCTGTCAAACGAGCAGGAGTGATCTTGGCGTTTTCGCCAATGAAGTCCTTCAATGTATCTACATCTTTGTAGTCAATCTGTTCTACGCCAGCAACAGTGAAACGGCAATAACGCTTACGCTTGAACAATGGGTTCTGAGCTGGTTTCTTTTTGAAATCGGGTTTCTTTCCAAACGCCATGATGATTTCCTCTTTAATTTTTCAATTGAATATGGGTAATATGGAAAACAAGTCTTTGATTACGTAGAGTCTTGGGTGCTAAGAATCCCTCAAACACTGCCTCAGTTCCTAAATCCATTCGCTCTAAGTCCTTTTGTATCGGACCGATTGTGATGGCTTCAACGTTCATCTGAATTTTCCTTGCCACTCCTACCTCGTTTGCTTGGCCGCTATGTTCTAGCTGGCAATGCATCACCGGTATTCCTGCTGGTGTAAATCGAATCGCGTCTTTAGATACCAAGATTGCAGTGAGGGTGAAATGATTCAACGCCGCTCCGCTTCTCTGATACGTTTTCTAGTCTGTGTATTCCTCTTCAAATTTCTAACTTAGGCTGTCGCTACAGGAGCGTCGGCTTGAGCAGATTTACGTGCTTCTTCACGTTGCACTTCTTTCATCATGATGGAAGGCTCTGTTTCAGCTTTCTTAGTCTTGATGATGAGGTGACGCAAAACAGCATCGTTAAATTTGAACGCATGCTCGAGCTCTTCCAGAGTTTTCTGGTCGCACTCAATGTTCATGCAAACGTAATGGGCTTTAGCAAGCTTGTCGATCATGTAAGCCATCTGACGACGACCCCAATCTTCCATACGATGAATTTTGCCGCCCGCAGCTGCTAATGTAGCTTTGTAACGATCGATCATCGCTGGCACTTGCTCGCTTTGGTCCGGATGGACGATAAAGACGATTTCATAATGACGCATCTAACACTCCTTAAGGATAGAGTCACCTGGGCGTCTTGCTAAGTTCTGATGGTTGTGAACTCAGCGCCAGTGTGACAAGGTAGTAACAAATTGTAGGTACTGCTAACAACACTTTTACAACTGCTTTTCAGCACTTACCGTATTACAGGCAAGATCGCTATTCTAGCAAAAAAATCCTGCCAAGTCAGGGATTTACCAGCTATTTGAGCCTGTTTTTCGGCATTCAACGCTAGCTGGAGTGCAATTCTGGCCCTAGGAGCAGTAAGACTGCCTGATGCCAAACACCCGCCAATGTCCTTTTCAGGCAAATCGGACAGGGTTTCACCCGCGCCCGTTCTAGTAGTTCTCACCAAGGCAATTCCATGCTTTACTGCTGCCCCCAGGGGATCTCTCCACGCATCATGAAAGCCCCCCATACCCGAACCCGCAAGGACCAAGCCCTTTACTTTGGAGTTTAGCCAATGGGTAATCGTTTCTGAGCGAGCGCCTGCATGGCTCGTCAATATCTCTACCCAAGGCCATTCACCCTCCTTAGGAATAGGCAAATCCTCACTCCAAAGCGCCTGAACTGCCTTCACGCCCGACAACCAGGATGGATTAATCAACCCAACTGAGCTGCTAGGAGAAGCTTGGATGGGCGCATTGAGGGCGCTACCGTGGCGTTTTGCTAGGTCCATGGCCAAACAACCTCTGCCATCCATTACGGCATATATGCCGCCTGGGCAATCATCTAATGGGCTAGATGCCCAACGAATAGCGTCTAGCAAGTTGGATGGGCCATCCGCCTTAGGTGCATTGGACGGCAACATGGCGCCAGTCAAGATGACTCTTTTGCCTAAATTTTGAGCATATTTACCGCAAGTCAGCTGCAAAAAGACACCCGTCTCCTCAATCGTGTCAGTTCCGTGAGTGACCACTATGCCTTTAACCAAGGTATTAGCAAGGGCCTCTATCACAGTTTCACCCAAAATTGTTAATAAGGGCTCTGTCAGATTGCGACTATTGATGTTGGCAACCTGCCTTGAAACTAAGCTAATGCCTTCTGGAACGGCAGATTGAATATGGGCAAGCAAAGAGGAAACCTCGACCTGGCCAGCTTCATATTGCAGAGGTTTATCTGCCGGGCTCGGTGCCAAGCCGGCGATCGTGCCACCCATACCCAACACTAAAATGTGGGGTGAGGTTTCAGGAGTATTTTGTTGAGAGCTCATACCCCATTATCCCCCTTAAATAGCTTGATCTATCAAATACTGCTGTATACAATCCCAGTATGGACATAAACACAGTCGATTTTCCGGAGGGGCTGACTGCCCTCCCCAAGCTCACTCCACGTCAGAATGAGATTTTGGAGTTGATTACTAAGGCCATCGATGAAAGTGGTCTGCCGCCAACCCGTGCAGAGATAGCCACCCAACTCGGATTTGCCTCTGCCAATGCTGCCGAAGAACATCTGCGCGCACTTGCCAAAAAAGGTTATATCGAATTAACGCCCGGCACTTCACGCGGCATTCGGATTCCGCAACGATTTAATCAATCGCACAATAGCAATAAATACCGCCAGCTTTCTTTACCGTCAGGCGCATTACAACAACTCACGTTGCCATTAATTGGTCGTGTTGCCGCTGGATCCCCAATCATGGCTGTGGAACATATTGAAAAGCATGTTCCGGTTGATCCAAATTTATTTAGCAAAGGTGCTGATTACTTATTAAAAGTAAAAGGCATGAGTATGCGCGATGCCGGCATTCTGGATGGCGATTATTTAGCCGTAAGAAAGACAACCGAAGTTCGCAACGGTGACATTGTTGTTGCTCGCCTTGATGATGAAGTGACTGTGAAGCGTTGGCAACAAAAGAAAACTGCGAGCGGCATGGTCATCGAATTGCAAGCAGAGAACCCAGACTTCAAAAACATTTTGGTTGACGATCGTCAGCCCAACTTTGCCATTGAAGGCCAGGCAGTTGGCTTGATAAGGGCTGAAGGGCTTTAAGCTCAAGCCCCTAAAGCAAAAGGCCTCTTGGTTAGAGGCCTTTTTTATTTACTACGTTACTCAGTCAAATCATTTACGAGTTGGAGCAACTACGTTTGCGTTCTTTGGTGAAGAGGTCACGATGATGACTGACTTAGGACCGCCAAGAGATCCATCCACGATTTCAACAGTAGCAGTTCTATCGCCTTTAGTGAAAACCAAAATACTCGTTTTTGCTTTCACAGCAGTCACTATTGTCCAGCCACCCTTTGGATATTCTGATTGGAAAAATGCGTAGACATCAGTTGCACCTTGAAGTGCATTGACTACCGCTCTACCAACCCATTCGTTGCCACGGCCAATAATGATGGAATCACCACCAGACAGTCGTGCGCCTTGCGGTAAAGGCATGTCACCCAAAAGTTGGGACTGCACCTCTTGAATCTCTTCTGCTGTACCAGTGGGAGAATCTCCCGAACTAGCGCATGCACCCAAGAGTGCTGATAAAAATAATGCGAGGGCACTGATTTTCAAAGTTTGAATTGTGATCATGTGGGTTGTGCTTGATTAAGGTGGTTGACACTTTTTACTTACGATAGTTAAAAGTATTTTAGGTGATGCGCCTAATTCGTCAAGACAAATTACTGGAGGCGCGTGAGGGAATCGAACCCCCGTACGAAGCTTTGCAGGCTCCTGCCTAACCACTCGGCCAACGCGCCATACTCTTGAATCAAAAATGGGAAGCTTTTGAGGGCTTCCCATCGAACTTGGAGCGGGAAAGGAGGTTCGAACTCCCGACCTATACCTTGGCAAGGTATCGCTCTACCAGCTGAGCTATTCCCGCATAACAGGGCAGTAGTTTAACAAACAATCTGCAAGAAAGCATTATTCCCAGCAAAACCTAAAAGCCAAGGGAATTCAATCCCCCTGAAAAGCTTAACTGGCTGGGCTTTACAACACTTAGTCTATTTTTCCGGCGAGCTGAGGCAAGGCCTTTTTCATGTAATAGAACATCGACCAAAGCGTTAAAAAGGAGGCAATCCAAATTAACCAGGTACCTACTTGCGCACAATTTAACCAACCAAATAAGGTGTCATTGAGCAATAAAAAGGGAATGGCTACGAGTTGAGCAGTCGTTTTGAGCTTACCAACCATATGAACTGCCACACTTTTTCCGGCTCCCAATAAAGCCATCCACTCTCTCAGGGCGGAGATCGTGATTTCACGACCAATGATGATGAGTGCAACCCAAACTTGAACGCGATCCATATTCAATAAAACCAATAGTGCAGCTGCAACAATCAGCTTGTCTGCAACCGGATCTAAAAATTGGCCAAATGCAGACTCTTGTTTTAAACAGCGGGCCAAGAAACCATCCAACCAATCAGTAATGGCAGCAGAGATAAAGATGATTGCTGCAATCAGATTCTTATCAAACGGAGTAAGCCAAGAATTGGGAAGATAAAAAATAGCTACCAACAGCGGAATCGCTGCAACACGCAACCAGGTTAGAGCGATCGGAAGATTAAAAGGCATTGGATAAGCATAAACCAAGAACGGTCAATGCTCCTAGTGAAGCTGACGATATATCTGTTCAGCGAGCGTTAAGGAGACACCCTCAACACTGGCAATCTCTTCGATACTGGCATTAGAGACGCCCTTTAAGCCGCCAAAACGAGCCAACAACTTTTGACGTCGCTTGGCACCAATGCCCTCAATCTCCTCTAGACGGGAGATTGTCCTAGCCTTAGCGCGTTTAGCTCGCATGCCAGTAATCGCAAAGCGGTGCGCCTCATCCCGTATCTGAGCTACTAATAGCAATGCCGCACTATCTATACCCAACTCCAACGCCTTACGTCCATCTACAAAAATGAGTGTTTCCAGTCCAACCTTACGGCCTTCACCCTTAGCAACGCCCACAATCAAACCAACATCCATGCCAAATTCAGAAAGAACTTGTCTTGCCGTTTCTACCTGGCCTTTACCGCCGTCAATCAAAATCACTTGAGGAATCTTTTCAACAGGCAGTTCTTGAAAATTAGCGTAGCGTCTCTGCAAGACCTGGCGCATAGCTGCGTAATCATCACCTGGTGTGATGTCATTAATATTGAACCGTCGATACTCACTCGACTGCATTGCGTTTTTGGCATACACCACACAAGATGCTTGGGTTGCCTCACCAGAGGTGTGGCTAATATCAAAACATTCGATGCGCAGCTGCTCAAGACTTTCCAATTCGAGGCTCAAGATATCAGCCAATGCACGTGCCCTAGCCAACTGCCCACCCGTCTCAACTAAGCGTTTAGTAAGTGCAATCTTCGCGTTTCCCTCTGCCATTCCAAGCCAGTGACGTCTTTGACCTTGAGGTTGGTGCAAGAAAGTAATTTTTCTGCCAGCTTGTGCATTTAATAACTCGTGTAAATCTTCCGGGGGAGATTCATTGAGTTGAGTCAAATCATCACTTGCTGATTGCAGGGCATGATTTAGAACGAGAACCGGTGGAATTAAATTCGCAGCAGTCTCATCGGCATGCTCTTCTAAATAATGCTGAGTAATAAAGGCTTCTAGTATTTCTGCTGGGGATGGCAACTCGCCGGAAGTGGAGCGCAAACCTTTAGGGAAATAGGCTCTATCACCCAAGTGACGGCCGCCACGAATCATAGCTAAGTTCACACAAACCATACCCTCCATTTGTGCTACAGCGATCACATCCACATCACCCTCACCTTCGGCAACGGTATCCATCGACTGTTGCTGCAAGACACTAGATAAGTCAGCAATGCGATCTCGCAACACCGCAGCCATCTCAAACTCCATTGCTTGGCTATGCTTGTGCATTTCTTTTTCAAGCTCGGATAACACTCGGCTGTGATCACCCTCTAAAAAGCGGGTAGCTTGAGCAACATCTTGCCCATACTGCTCAACACTAAGGCGACCGACGCATGGGGCACTGCAGCGATGAATCTGATGCAAGAGGCAAGGACGGCTGCGATTCTTGAAAACAGAATCCTCGCAAGTTCTTAAGCGGAATACTTTTTGAAGAATCTGCACGCTATTTCGCACTGCCCAGCTATTCGGAAATGGTCCAAAGTAATGATTGCGCTTATCCACTTTTCCTCGGTACGAGGCTAGCCTTGGGAACTGATGCCCAGTTAACATCACATAGGGGTAAGACTTGTCATCACGAAAGAGAATATTGAATGGGGGAGCCAACTCTTTAATAAGATTATTCTCTAGAATGAGGGCTTCCGTTTCAGTCCGTGTTACCGTTGTCTCATAGCGGGCAATTTTGCCCACCATCAGCTCGATACGCGGTGATAACTGGGTGCGCTGGAAATAACTAGAGACACGCTTTTTGAGGTTGCGCGCTTTGCCTACATACAGAATATGTCCCGCTTCATCAAAAAAGCGATATACCCCCGGTAATCCGGGTAGCCGTTTAACATCCTGCTGAAGGGTTTCAAAAAGCGAATTACTCATGCGTTGGGATATTTTCTGCCAAATCGTCGATAACTATGGTGATGCCGGTGTTTGCTGGCGTCTAGCCCGAAGCTTATCAAGCATTCATGGGCAAGAGGTTCGTATTTTTTGCGATGATCTGCCAACCCTTAATTTACTCGCATCTGGAGTAGACCCATCCATTAAGCAAAAAATTGATATGCAGCCATGGGAGGCTAGCCATGCTAATGCTCGTCACCCAGTACAAATACCCGATGTTGTGATTGAGGCCTTTGGCTGTGAATTACCAGAACGTTACTTGGCAGGCCTATTTATCGCCCCGGTCAAACCTATCATCATTAACTTGGAATACTTGAGCGCAGAGCCCTGGGTAATTGATTTTCATGGTAAAGCGTCACCTCAGTCACACGGCATTCCGAAATATTTTTTCTTTCCCGGCTTTCAGGATGAGGTGGGTGGGCTATTGCTGGACCCCATTCCAGCAGAAGGCCATCTTGTGGCAAAAAATATTCCTGACGATCTGAAGGCTACATGGTCCAAGTTACGTCCTGGTGCAAAACGGATCAGCATCTTTTGCTACCCAGGTGCGCCACTTAAAAAATGGCTAGCTGACTTAGGCCGTCTTGGTGAAGATGTTGATGTCTTGCTTGCCCATGGTCATGCTGAGCAACTCAGTCTTTATGGAGAGAACCCCATCTCTCTACCCAACAATCTCCAACTGCTCTCAATGCCATTTGTATCTCAGGATGAATATGACTGGGCGCTATCGCAATGCGACATCAACATTGTTCGAGGGGAAGACTCTTTTGTACGCGCTCAACTTGCTGGCAAACCATTTATTTGGCATATCTACCCTCAAGAAGACCGCGCCCATGAAGTGAAATTAGCAGCTTTTCTGGATCTCTATCTGGGAGAGGCCAACCAAGAATTGAGGCTAGCTACGATTGCCGCCATGACTTGGGCTATGCCCAGCGAATGGTTTAGGGACTTAAACCGCTGGAATGCGCATGCCAAGCACTGGCGCACCCATTTACTTGAAAAACAAGCAGATGGCGGCTTGCCAGCGCGTTTAATCCGCTTTGTCGCCTAATCCCAAGCAATAAAGACTTGCGGGCGGTTACAATCTTGTTTTTGATAAAAACCGCAGAAAATTAGCTCTGCCCCCAGGAATAGCAAGATGAAAACAGCACAAGAACTCCGCGTTGGTAACGTAGTGATGATCGGCACCGATGCCCAGGTCGTTTTAAAGGCCGAATATAGCCGCTCTGGCCGCAACTCCTCTGTTGTGAAAATGAAATTTAAGAATTTGTTAACTGGTGCACCGAACGAAGGCGTTTACAAAGCGGATGACAAGTTTGATGTTGTGATTCTTGATAAGAAAGAATGTACTTACTCTTATTTCGCAGATCCGATGTATGTGTTTATGGATACTGAATACAACCAGTACGAGGTTGAAGCTGAGTTCATGGGTGATGCATTGAACTACCTTGAAGAAAGCATGCCATGCGAAGTGGTGTTCTACGAAGGTAAAGCACTCTCAGTAGCAATGCCTAACTCATTGGTTCGTGAAATCATTTACACAGAGCCAGCAGTTAAAGGTGATACCAGCTCAGGTAAGGTATTGAAGAACGCAAAATTAGCAACTGGCTATGAATTGCAAGTTCCTTTGTTCTGCAACACTGGTGACAAGATCGAGATCGATACTCGCACCGGCGAATATCGTAGCCGCGCTAACTAATTAGCTGGCTACAGATGTTAAAAAGCCCGGCATGCCGGGCTTTTTTATTTCTACAAATGAATTTAACTTACTCAGCAATCAAACCTAACTGCACAAGCAGGCCTTTAGCGTGCTGGTACTGAGCCTCGTTCTGCAATTCATCCCAACCCAATGCAAGCGCTGTCGGCATTAACTTATTTAAACGCGCTTTTGACTCTTCCTGCTTAGCTTTTGATACCTTTAGCTTACTTAATAGCTGATCTGCAAGGTCTGGGCGATTGCAGATTAATACCGCATCGCAACCAGCCTCTAGCGCCATTTCTGCACCCTTCACTACCGATCCTGCAACGCTTGCACCTTCCATGGATAGGTCGTCGCTGAAGATCACGCCTTCAAAACCCAACTCTTGACGCAGAATGGAGTGAAGCCAAATCTTAGAAAATCCTGCTGGGTTCTTATCTACCTTTGGATAAATTACATGTGCAGGCATTACTGATGCCAGACTTAGATCTAACCACTCGTAAGGCTTGGCATCATCATTCAAGATTTCTTTTAAAGGACGCTCATCCACTGGGATGGCCACGTGTGAATCAGCCTCAGCCCAGCCATGCCCAGGGAAATGCTTGCCGCAGTTGGCCATGCCAGCAAGACGCAAACCTTCGTTCAAACTTTTCGACAAAGCAAAGACTATTTGTGGATCACGACTAAAAGATCGATCGCCAATCACGCCGCTTCTGCCAAAATCTAAATCCAGCACCGGAGTAAAACTGAAGTCAACTCCACAAGCACGCAGTTCAGTAGCAAGCACATATCCACAAGCTGTTGCTGCAGCCATTGCGATAGCAGCAGATTCTGCAGCATGAGTTGATTTATTTTTAGCACTCCACAATTCACCCAATTTACGCATAGCTGGTAAGTGGGTAAAGCCGTCTGTTCTTGCACGCTGCACTCGACCACCCTCATGATCAATGGATATAAGCACATCAGGGCGCAGCTTCTTAATGGCAGCAGTTAATTTAATGAGCTGCTGACGATTAGCAAAGTTTCTACCGAATAAAATAACGCCACCAGTCAGGGGATGCAAGATGCGTCGACGATCCTCGGCATTTAATTCCAGACCAACTACATCCAGAGTGACTGGGCCGGGGGCCATGGTTGACTTACTCATTTCTTCCTCTATTTCAACTGTATTTTTTATTTACTTTTGAGTAACGATGACATGCGCAATTGCCATATCCTGTTCATCACTCACAGTAACGTGAGCTTCCCAATTTTTTTCTATCATAAATAGCGCCAAAGCTCCTAAGTAAGAAGTAATTGGTTTGCCACTAGGCTCATTTAGGGTTTGGAGTGAACGCCAAGTCATAGGCATTCTCATTCCCAAGCCAATCGCTTTTGAGAAGGCCTCCTTGGCTGCAAAGCGTGTGGCCAAGAACGCAATGCCCCGCTTATGGTTTCTGGCAAGGCGATGCTGAAATACCAGCATCTCGTCTGGCCCCAGAATTTTTTCAGCTAAGCGGCCATTAGTGCGATCGTAAGCCGCTTGTAAGCGCTCAATCTGCAGAATGTCTGTGCCTATGCCGATGATCATATTTACTGTAATGGCTTTTTGTTATTTGCCGTTATTAATACTTAAGCACTGGCTCTGCCCTGATCCATCAAGGCTTTCATATCGATGATTGCTTTTTGCCACCCTTTGAATAAAGCCTCAGCAACAATGGCATGGCCAATATTGAGCTCGGATAATTCAACAATGGCTGCTACTGGTTTGACATTACCCTCATGCAAACCATGGCCCGCATTGACTCTCAGGCCAATACTTTTTCCAAATATCGCCGCCTTACGAATACGCTCAAGCTCTACCGCCTGATCAGCTCCAGATAAATCCGCGTAACGACCGGTATGTAATTCCACTACAGTTGCACCAACTTCTTTGGCCGCTTGAATTTGTTTTTCTTCTGGATCAATGAATAGAGATACCCGAATACCAGCATCAACTAATTTTTTTGTGGCAGCCCTCACCGCCTCAAAATGCCCTAAGACATCCAAACCACCTTCAGTAGTAACTTCTTCACGTTTCTCTGGGACTAAACAGACGTCGTGCGGCTTTACTTGGCACGCAATATCAATCATCTCAGGCGTTACCGCACACTCTAAATTCATACGGGTTTTGATGAGTGGGCGAAGTGCCAATAAATCGGCATCTTTAATATGGCGACGATCTTCGCGCAGATGTAACGTAATGAGATCTGCACCCGCCTCCTCAGCCAACGTTGCCGCTCTTAACGGATCAGGGTAGATGGTGCCTCGTGCATTACGCAAAGTGGCGACGTGATCGATATTGATACCCAGTTCAAGGCTTGGATGGCTGCTCATCTCTGTAGATTACTAGATTTTCTTTAAATCAATCAAAATTTGGCGAGTCGTCAATACCTGATCCTGCAAGTGTAGGCCAAGAAGAAAACGCATTAATTGCTTACTCTCAGAAAGCGTCTCAGGGTCTGAGAAATCTCCCGCTGCAATCGCTAAAAGGGATTTACCGGTAAGAACGGGCCAATGTCCTGGATCATCCGCTTGAACTGGGCGAACACCCCGCTCTGGTTGATAGATGTATTGCTCTTGAGCCATGGGCGCCTCATTGGTTTCAACGCAGCGATCCAAGGCAGCCGCATAACCCGTCTCTTGCAAGAGTGATAACTCAAATGGACGCAAAATCTCTTCTAAGCCCTTAGACTCAAACTCCAGATTCGATAAAGCATTAATAGTCTCAGAATAGCGATCGTAGAGTTTTTCGTAATCATCTTCACGTGCTAAAAATTTGACGAGCAACTCATTGAGATAAAAGCCACAGAGCAAAGCATCGCCAACCAAAGAAGGTGTACCCCCCACCCACTCTGACTTCGTTAAAGTGCGGAGCTCTGATTTACCACTCCAAGAAACGAGGAGCGGTTGAAAGCGCTGCAATACCGGTCTTAGAGTGGAGTGTGGACGCTTAGCGCCCTTAGCAATCAAAGCCATGCGGCCATATTGCCGAGTAAAGACATCCAGAATTAAGCTGGTCTCTTTATAGGGAATGCTATGCAATACAAAAGCAGGCTCGTCAGCAATACGAATCGAGGCCATGAAACTTATTCCAGACCCTGAGCCCGCAATTCAGCACGATCATCCGCCCAGCCGCGCTTCACTTTGACCCAAGTCTCTAAAAAGACTTTGCCATCAAAGAGTTTTTCCATATCAATACGGGCATCTGTCGAAATCTTCTTGAGACGCTCACCCTTTTGACCAATGATCATTGCCTTGTGACTATCGCGATCAACCAAAATGGTTGCCGCAATACGACGCATCTTGCCATCCATCTTGAACTGGTCGATTACTACCGTGCTGGTGTAAGGCAGTTCTTCACCGGTAAAGCGGAATACTTTTTCACGCAGAATCTCAGCAGCTAAGAAGCGCTCGCTGCGATCGGTAATAGTGTCGCCATCATAGACAGCCTCAGCCTCAGGCAGGTAGCCCTCAAGAACATCTAACAATCTTTCAATATCACCAGGACTCTTGGCGCTCATCGGCACGATCTCAGCAAACTCACACTTCTGATCTTCATGGCCACCTAGTTCGCACCAAGGGCGAGCCATTTCTTTAATGAAGCTAAGGAGTGCTTGGTCACGTTCTGATGGAGTCTGAAAGCGACTATTAAACAAATCTAATTTATTTAAAACCAGTACAACCGGCAAGTCATCTGGCAGTAGCTTTAATACCTTTTTATCATCTTCACCAAAGTACCCAGCCTCAACCACGAAGCAAGCGACATTCACGTCCTGTAAGGCAGTGGTGACAGTACGATTTAACGCCTTGTTTAATGTATTCATTAAACGCGTCTGAAAGCCTGGGGTATCGATAAAGATAAACTGCGCTTCTTCGCGATTCTGAATTCCCAAAATACGATGGCGTGTAGTTTGCGCCTTACGAGAGGTAATGCTGATCTTCTGACCAACCAACGCATTCAGAAGAGTTGATTTACCCATATTAGGACGCCCAACAATGGCAATGGTGCCGCATCTAAACACGATTAGCCCTTCAGCTTAAGATTGAACTGCTCTTCGGTCACTTCTTTTTTGGCTGCCTTCTTTTTAGCCGACCGAGTCTTCTTGGGTTTACGAGATTCTTGCGGCAAAGCCTTGAGCATAGCAATCAAGGCTAACTTTGCCGCGGCTTGCTCAGCAGCACGACGCGAAGCACCCTCACCTTTGACCGCCACTTTATGGCTAGGGATCAAGCACTCCACCTCAAACTGCTGGTTGTGTGCAGCACCAGTAGTGCCGGTAACGTTATAGGTCGGCAATGGCAATTGATAGCCTTGCAAGCATTCTTGCAATAAAGTTTTGTCGTCCTTACCTAAGGTTTTAGGATCTACGTTTGCCAAGATAATGGAATACAGCTTACGTAAACTGGCCTTAGCCGCTTCAAAACCACCATCCATAAAGATTGCGCCAGTCACTGCCTCTAAGGTATCAGCAAGAATAGAAGGGCGACGAAAGCCACCGCTCTTCAACTCACCTTCACCCAAGCGCAAGTAATCCGACAAGGATAAAGTTTGGGCAATTTCGTATAAAGCTTGTTGCTTTACTAAGTTTGCACGTACGCGAGAGAGGTCGCCCTCATCTAAGTCTGAATAACGCTCATAGAGCATTTCAGCAACAACGCAATTCAGAATAGAGTCCCCCAAAAATTCCAAGCGCTCGTTATTTTTCTTACTATGACTGCGATGAGTCAAGGCTTGATTTAGTAGCTCCGGCTTCTTGAAGGTATAGCCGAGGCGCTCTTGCAGCGGTCCAGTTTCGATAACGGCGCGCGCATTCATAATATTTACTCGAATCCGCCAATGCGGCCAAGATTACCCAGGTTCAACCACACAAAGAAGGCCTTACCGACAATGTTTTTATCCGGTACAAAGCCCCAATAACGTGAGTCTGCACTGTTGTCACGGTTATCGCCCATCGCGAAGTAATGCCCTGGAGGTACTTTGCAAGTCACGCCAGACTGCTGGTACTGGCAGAACTCAGAACCCGGAAAACGCTCAGTCGGAAATACAGTAGCCGGACGATCAGGGTCATTCAAGATGTCATGACGATTACCGCCCAAGTCTGCTGGGAAAGTCTCTGTGAAACGTTTGGCATAGCGCATATTCTCAGGATCGAGATACGGCTCGCCACCGCTATATTGCAGAGGCTGACCATTAATAGTCAGACGCTTATTTTCATAAGTGATTTCGTCACCTGGCAAGGCCACTATGCGCTTGATGTAATCCACCGATTCATCACGTGGATAGCGAAACACAACAACATCACCGCGTTTGGGTGAGCCCAAGTCAACGACTTTTTGATTGAGCACCGGTAAACGAATTCCATAGGTAAATTTATTAACCAAAATGAAGTCGCCGATTTGCAATGTAGGGATCATTGAGCCAGAAGGAATCTTAAAAGGCTCAGCGATAAAAGAGCGTAATACAAATACGGCACAAATTACTGGGAAGAAACCTGCTGTGTATTCAAGCCACAAAGGCATACGGTCAATACCAACCAAACGTCTTTGCGGGGCAAAGTGTAATTTGTCAGCAACCCAAGCGATTCCAGAAACAATCACCAAGATAAAAAGGACTAAAGCAAAGTTCATTAATCCTCCACCTGCAGAATGGCCAAAAAGGCTTCTTGTGGAATTTCTACGTTACCGACTTGCTTCATACGCTTCTTACCTTCTTTTTGCTTCTCTAATAACTTACGCTTACGGGAAATGTCACCACCGTAGCACTTAGCCAAAACGTTTTTACGCAAAGCTTTGACGTTTTCACGCGCAACGATATTGCTACCAATTGCCGCCTGAATCGCTACATCAAACATTTGACGAGGAATAATGCCGCGCATCTTGGCAACTACTTCGCGCCCACGATGTTGACTATTACTGCGGTGAACAATCACTGAGAGGGCATCAACCCGCTCACTATTAATGAGGATGTCGACCTTAACTACGTCTGCCGGGCGATATTCTTTGAACTCGTAATCCATTGAGGCATATCCGCGTGAGATGGATTTCATTTTGTCAAAGAAGTCCAAAACAATCTCGGCCATCGGCAACTCATAAGTGAGTTTGACCTGACGACCTAAGTAGTTCATGTCCATCTGAATGCCGCGCTTACCTACGCACAAAGTAATCATCGCCCCTACATACTCTTGCGGCATGTATAAATTGACCGTCACAATCGGCTCAAGAATGGTATTGATCTTGCTAGCCTCGGGCATCTTCGACGGGTTATCCACCATCATGAGCGTGCCATCAGACTGCTCCACTTGATACACCACCGTTGGAGCGGTCGTGATGAGATTCATGCCGTACTGACGCTCTAAACGCTCTTGCACAATCTCCATGTGGAGCAAACCCAAGAAGCCGCAGCGGAATCCAAAACCTAGAGCCTGTGAAACCTCTGGCTCATATAAGAGTGAGGCGTCATTTAACTTGAGCTTTTCAAGGGACTCGCGCAGCTGATCGTATTCACTCGCCTCTACTGGATATAAGCCAGCAAAAACTTGGGGCTTCACTTCTTTAAAACCAGGTAGTGGCTCAGCCGCAGGAACGCGCCCTTGCTGCCCAGGAGTATGTGTCACGGTGTCGCCAACCTTGGCAGCTTTTAATTCTTTAATGCCGGCAATTACAAAACCCACTTGACCAGCAGATAGCTCTGGACGATCTAATGACTTCGGACTAAACACGCCTACATGCTCGACTAAATGGCTTGAACCATTAGCCATCAAGGTAATTTTTTCTTTTGGTTTTAGAGTGCCATTCACAACGCGCACCAACATGACAACGCCTACATAATTGTCAAACCAGGAGTCAATAATCAAGGCTTGCAATGGATCCTCTGCATTACCCTTTGGCGGCGGCACTCTGGCGATCATTTCCTCGATGACATCTGCAACACCCAAACCTGTTTTGGCTGAGCAGGTGACGGCCTCAGAAGCATCGATACCAATGACGTCTTCAATTTCTTTTTTAGCACGCTCAGGATCGGCTTGAGGTAAGTCAATCTTATTGAGCACTGGTACAACCTCAACGCCCAACTCAAGCGCCATGTAACAGTTGGCAACCGTTTGCGCCTCAACACCTTGACTCGCATCTACGACCAACAACGCACCTTCACAGGCAGACAAAGAGCGACTGACCTCATAAGAGAAGTCGACGTGTCCCGGGGTGTCAATCAGGTTGATATGGTAAATCTTGCCGTCTTTGGCTTTGTAATTTAAAGCTGCGGTTTGCGCCTTAATAGTGATGCCGCGCTCACGCTCAATATCCATTGAGTCTAGAACTTGGGCTTCCATTTCACGATCGGAGAGACCGCCACAGAGCTGAATAATGCGATCAGCAAGCGTCGATTTGCCGTGATCGATATGGGCGATGATAGAAAAATTGCGGATTAAATCCATAGCGTCTTAATAGGTCATTCAAAAAACGCCTTGTCAGAACGCACCACGATGATGCGCTGCAAAAAGTCGTCTTAAAGTGATTGTAATGGGTGGCGCCTAAAAGGCGCCAAACCCCTTTTTTAGACCCAAAATGGGGTTATTTAGGCCTTACAGGAACGACTAAAGTGCTGTCAGCGCGACGGATAAAGACCGGTACAGCCTTATTAGCGTCCAAACCCTTAACTAGAGCCTCAAACTGCTTAACGCTCGTAATATCGGCATCTGCCACCCGAATAATGACGTCACCTGGTCGAATCCCCGCTTTTGCCAAGGGGCCATCACCTAAACCAGTCACTTCAACTCCACCTTTAATATTTAAGTCCTTCTTTTTGCCATCCGATAACTCGCCTACAACAACTCCAAGGGTATTGACGCTATTGCCACTGGTTGCGGGTGCATCAGGCTTCTTGTTGATCACCTGACCGGATTCGGTATCAGTTACGGTAACCGTTAAATCACGGGTTCCGCCTTTACGCCAAACTTGCACAGGCACAGAAGTACCTGGCTTGGTTTCACCTACGACTCTAGGCAAATCGGTGGACTTAGAAATATCTTTGCCATTGAAGCTCAGAATCACATCGCCCGCCTCAATTCCACCGGCGGCTGCAGGGCCACCTGGTTCAACATTGCGCACATAAGCGCCACGAGGTTTTCCTAAACCAAGACTCTCAGCTACCTCTTTCGTCATCTCACTCAAAGCAACACCAATACGCCCGCGAGAAATCTTTCCGGATGTACGCAATTGATCTGCAACACGCATTGCTTCATCAATCGGGATCGCAAAGGAGATACCCATATACCCACCAGAGCGACTAAAGATTTGTGAGTTGATACCAATTACTTGACCAGCCGTATTTAAAAGCGGCCCTCCAGAGTTTCCTGGATTCACAGCAACGTCAGTCTGAATAAAAGGTAAGTAGTCGCCTGTATCGCGACTCTTCGCCGACACAATACCTGCAGTCACCGTGTTCTCAAGGCCGAACGGGGAACCAATTGCAAGCACCCATTCACCTACTCGCACCCTCGATGAATCACCTAAAGGTAGCTTTGGCAAATCACGCGCTTCAATTTTGACGACTGCAACGTCGGTACGCTTATCCATGCCAAGTAACTTTGCTTTGAACTCGCGCTTATCAGTCAGGGTTACATAAATAGTGGTGGCACCCTCAACAACGTGAGCGTTAGTCAAAATCAGACCATTGGATTCGATAATGAAACCAGAGCCTACTCCACGATCCGCTTCTTGCGGCTTGCCTAAATTAGGTTGCGCTGGTTTAGGTCCATTTGGGATTCCTGGAATTGGTACACCAAAGAAACGGCGGAAAAATTCCGCCTGATCTTCTGGGATTCCCGGAATGCCACCTTGCGCTTGCTGCACTACTACTTTTTCAGTGGTACGAATATTGACAACTGCAGGACTTGCGCGTTCAACCAAATCCGCAAAGTCAGGAATCGTGACCCGGGGAT
The DNA here is from genome assembly GCF_001889925.1 of Polynucleobacter sp. MWH-Adler-W8. Lineage (NCBI taxonomy): Bacteria > Pseudomonadati > Pseudomonadota > Betaproteobacteria > Burkholderiales > Burkholderiaceae > Polynucleobacter > Polynucleobacter sp. MWH-Adler-W8. The sequence goes on from NZ_LZFI01000004.1 coordinate 234,943, forward strand.
TTTGCGCAGAAGCAAATGGAATAAAGGCGACTTGTCCCAGACTAAATATAGCCAAGAGTGCAATGAAGTACTTTTTCATGATGCTATAGACCTACTTGGTGAAAACCAACAATGAAGATATTAAGAATATTAGGTCAGTTTGCCAAAAATCAAGGTACCGTTAGTACCCCCAAAGCCAAAATTGTTTTTGACTGCATGGTCAATCCTCACATCCCTAGCGGTATTGGCGCAGTAGTCCAGGTCGCACTCAGGATCTTGATTGAAAATATTGATAGTAGGTGGTGATTTTTGGTTATGAAGAGCCAAAATCGTGAAAACAGACTCCAGGCCACCTGCACCGCCCAAGAGGTGACCAGTCATAGACTTGGTGGAGTTAATTAAAGTCTTCTTAGCGTGGTCGCCAAGAGCAGCCTTAATAGCGCCAGTTTCATTCTTATCACCCAAAGGCGTGGAAGTGCCGTGAGCATTAATATATTGAATCTGATCAGCATTTAGGCCTGCGTCGCGGATTGCATTAAGCATGCAACGACGGGGGCCATCCATATTTGGGGCAGTCATGTGATAAGCGTCACCACTCATGCCGAAGCCCAGTAATTCGCAATAGATTTTTGCGCCACGGGCTTTAGCGTGCTCATACTCTTCAATCACCACTACGCCTGCGCCCTCACCCAGAACAAAACCATCGCGGTCTCTATCCCAAGGGCGTGATGCAGTTGCAGGATCATCATTGCGAGTAGAAAGCGCTCTTGCAGAAGCAAAGCCACCAACCCCTAATGCGGAGATAGTCGATTCAGCACCGCCAGCAACCATGACATCAGCATCACCGTACTGAATTAAGCGTGCAGCCAATCCAATGCTGTGTAAACCCGTTGTACAAGCTGTTACCGCAGCCACGTTTGGACCTTTGAGACCAAACAAGATGCTGAGGTGGCCAGAAATCATATTGATGATGGAGCCTGGAACAAAGAAAGGGGAGATACGACGAGGACCACGAGCCAATAACTCAGCACCCGTTTCTTCAATCATTGGCAAGCCACCGATGCCGGAACCAACCATGACGCCAATGCGCTCAGCGTTTTGTTCGGTGATCTCTAAACCACTGTCGCGAATGGCTTGTGTACCAGCAGCAATGCCGTAATGGATAAAGGTATCCATGTGGCGCGCTTCTTTGGCAGAAACATATTCTTCGACATTGAAATCTTTCACCTCTCCAGCGAAATGAACGCTAAGCGGAGTGTGGTCAAACTTAGTGATGGTAGCAATACCTGATTTGCCCGCAAGCAAATTAGACCAAGCTACATCAACTGAATTACCAACAGGTGAGATAAGGCCAAGGCCGGTGACTACTACCCGGCGTCGGCCATTTGATGCTGACACAGTAATACCTAGGCTAGGGAATTAACCCTGAGCTTTTGATGTAGCGAAGTCGATCGCGAGCTGAACTGTGGTGATCTTTTCAGCTTCCTCATCAGGAATTTCGATGCCGAATTCATCTTCCAAGGCCATAACCAGCTCAACAGTGTCAAGAGAGTCAGCGCCCAAGTCGTTCACGAAAGAAGATTCATTCTTGATGTCTCCTTCTGCGACGCCTAATTGCTCAGCGACGATTTTCTTAACGCGTTGTTCGATGTTGTCCATTAATTTCCCCAGGGGTTGTAAAAAACGATGAAAGGATTTTATCAGTTTGGCGGACCGAATTAGCAAATTCGCCTAAAAATGACCAAATCCTGGCTTTGCCGTTAGGCTAAATAGAGTCCGCCATTGACGTGCAGGGTATTACCCGTAATGTAGCCAGCCGCTGGAGAGGCCAAAAAGGCCACCGCTTGGGCAACATCCTCAGGACTACCCAAACGCGCCAAAGGAATGTTCACTTTTAGGGCATTTTGCTGTTCTTCGCTCAAGGCGCGGGTCATATCAGTGTCGATAAATCCAGGAGCTACGCAATTCACAGTGATATTGCGGCTACCAATTTCACGGGCTAAGGCACGGGTCATTCCAGAAACGCCTGCTTTTGCAGCTGCGTAGTTTGCCTGACCAGGATTACCCATATGACCAACAATTGAAGTGATATTAATAATGCGGCCACCACGGGCCTTCATCATGGGACGCATTACTGCTTGAGAAAGACGGAAGACTGAACTGAGGTTGGTATCAATCACATCAGTCCACTCTTCAGACTTCATGCGCATTGCTAAATTGTCACGAGTGATGCCGGCGTTATTCACCAAGATATTGATGCCGCCATACTCTTTGACGATCAGATCAATCATTTCTTCACAAGCATTTGGGGCAGTCACATTCAATACTTTGCCAGCACCGCCTGAAGCTTTTAAACGCTCATCAATCGCTTTAGCTCCACTCTCGGATGTAGCCGTTCCAATTACCTTGGCGCCACACTTGACTAGCTCATCCGCGATTGCCTGACCAATACCGCGTGAGGCGCCAGTTACTAAAGCAATTTGTCCGCTTAAGTCGAGATTCATTTTTATCTTCCGCTATAACGTTTGTTTTATTGAAAGCTTGCCAGAACTTCATTCAAGCTGACTTCATCAAATACCGGCACACCAGTGACCTGATCATTAATGCGCTTGGTAAGGCCTGCCAATACTTTGCCAGGACCGCACTCTACTACCCGAGTAATGCCTTGAGAGGCCATAGCCTGAACGGTTTCTTGCCAACGTACAGGCTTAGCAGCTTGACGCACTAAGGCATCTTTAATTGCAATCGGGTCATTCAAGATTTGAACATCCACGTTATTAATCACAGCAATGGTTGGTGCTTTAAATTCAATGCTGGCTAAGTAGCCTTTCAATTTTTCAGAGGCTGGCTGCAGCAAAGAAGAATGAAATGGTGCAGATACTGGCAACGGCAAGGCACGCTTAGCGCCAGCAGCCTTTAATAATTCACATGCCTTAGTAACGGCATCACTTGCACCAGCAATCACCACTTGGCCGGGGGCATTGAAATTGACGGCTTCAACAACACCACCAGAAACAGCACTTGCTTCAGCACACACCTGAATCACGATTGCATCATCCAAGCCGAGAATCGCAGCCATGCCGCCTGTACCTACCGGCACAGCAGTTTGCATTGCTTCAGCACGAAAGCGCACCAATGGAACAGCATCTTTAAAAGAAATAACGCCAGATGCAACCAAGGCAGTGTACTCACCAAGACTATGACCTGCCATTACCTTAGGCGCAGATCCACCTGCTGCCAGCCAGGCTCGATAAAAAGCAACGCCTGCAGTCAACATCACAGGCTGAGTATTCGTGGTTAATGACAGCACCTCTGCAGGGCCTTCAGAAATCAGCTTTGCAACGTCCTCACCTAATGCCTCAGAAGCCTCTTGCAATGTTGCGCGTACTTCTGGACGCTCAGAAATGGAATTGAGCATGCCAACGGATTGAGAGCCTTGACCAGGAAATACAAATGCAAATGTCATGTGATTAATTCGCTGAAAAGAAATTAAAGAGATGAATGAATAAAAATAGTGTGCCGCTCTTAGTATTTAATCGCAACCGCACCCCAAGCGAACCCGCCGCCAACACCCTCTAGCAAGAGATGTTGTCCACGCTGAATCTGCCCAGAGCGCACGCCAGCATCTAATGCCAACGGAATGGATGCAGCCGAAGTATTGCCATGCTCATGCACAGTAACAATGACTTTATCCATGGACATACCCATCTTCTTAGCCGTGCCTTCCATGATGCGAATATTGGCTTGATGCGGTACTAGCCAGTCGATTTGCTCAGCCTTGAGGTTCGCTTTTTCGAGCGCCTCGTGAGCTACCTGCTCTAAGACCTTCACAGCAAGCTTAAAGACCGCTGGACCATCCATAGTCATAAATGGGGAACCATGCACTTCGCCATTACCTGCACGCCCAGGAACACACAAAATATCGCGTTGACTACCATCGGCATGTAATGCAGTAGAGAGAATGCCGGCTTCTTTAGAAGCCTCAAGTACAACAGCTCCAGCACCATCGCCAAACAAGACGCAAGTGCCACGGTCTTGGAAATTTAGAATACGGGAGAATGTTTCTGCGCCAATGACCAATACTTTTTTGTATGAGCCACATCGAATAAATGCATCTGCAATGGCAAGCGCATAAGTAAAACCAGCACACACTGCTTGCACATCAAAAGCAGCACAAGCAGTGTGTGCGCCCAATTTGTCTTGTACAACGCAAGCAGTACTTGGAAAACCACCCAAATGATCTGGAGTAGAAGTGGCCAAAATGATGAGGTCCAAATCTTCAGAGGTAATGCCGGCACTAGTTAATGCAGCTTGTGCCGCCTTGGCAGCCAGATCACTAGTTAACTCATTTTCAGCGGCAAAGTGACGTGCGGAAATACCGCTACGCGTTTTAATCCACTCATCACTGGTCTCTAGGCCAGTTTTAGCAAGACGCTCCACTAAGTCTTGGTTAGTTAAGCGCAACTCAGGAAGATAACTTCCGGTACCCGCTACTCTTGCAAAAATACTCATACTTTTGTCTCCACTACAAAGGCTGCAGCAATGCGCTCCACCATGCGGTTCTTAGCCGCCTCATAGGCGCGATCCAAGGCAAAGCCAAAAGCAAACCGATCAGCAGAACCATGGCTCTTAATTACACAACCACGTAAACCCAACAATACTGCGCCGTTATAACGACGATGATCAACACGCTTACGTACTCTTAGCAATGGCACCATTGCACAGATCGCCATTAACTTGGTAAGCCATGAGCGATTAAATTCTTGGCGAATCAAACCACTCATCATTTTTGCCAAGCCTTCACTGGCTTTCAGAACGACGTTGCCAACAAAACCATCGCACACCACGATATCCGTAGTACCCTTGAAAATATCGTTGCCTTCTACGTTGCCGTAAAAGTTTAAAGAGGTTTGACGAAGTAACTCACTGGTTTGCTTAACAACTTCATTCCCTTTAATCACTTCCTCACCAATATTGAGAAGGCCAATTGAAGGGTTTTGTTTGCCATCCACCACTTGCACCATCACGTTTGCCATCTGAGCAAACTGCACCAAGTGCATTGGTTCACAGTCGGCATTTGCGCCGAGGTCCAGCATAGTTGTCCCGCGCCCTAATTCATTGGGGATCGCGGTAGCAATCGCAGGGCGATCAACGCCATCAAGCGTTTTGAGAATGTAGCGAGAGATCGCCATGAGTGCGCCAGTATTGCCTGATGAAACTACAGCATCAGCAGCACCCTCTTTAACTTGCTCAATGGCAACACGCATAGACGAATCTTTTTTGCGACGCAGAGCAATCTCAATGGGATCATCCATTAAGACAACTTCGCTAGCGGAAATAATTTGAATTCGCTCCATAGGAGCTTTAGGAGATTTACTCAAGACTTGCTTGATTAAATCGGGATCACCAACGAGGGTAATCTTCACGTCAGCGTGTTTTTCTAAAAAATCGCAGGCAGCCGGAACCGTCACGACGACTCCATGATCTCCGCCCATGGCATCAATAGCAAGAGTAACGCTCATAAGCTCATTGATTGCTGCAAGTGATTTATCCAAGAAAAAAGCGGCTTTTACTGGAGCCGCTTCTATCTGTTTAGACTAAAAAATTAGTCGTTTTTAGTTTTAACAACTTTACGACCACGATAGTAGCCGTTAGGTGAAATGTGGTGGCGCAAATGAGCCTCACCAGTTGTGGCTTCAACAGCCGTAGCAGGTGCGGTCAAGAAGTCGTGCGCACGGTGCATGCCACGTTTGGAAGGTGATTTTTTGTTTTGTTGAACGGCCATATTGAACTCCTAAGCAAGGCGATATTCTAGCATGGAAATGCGCCTAAATGCTTGATTTATTGACAAAAGATACTTAAAACAACAACTGAAATCAGGCCCCTAATTTCAGTTTTTCTTCATATTTTTCAATATGTTAAAGGGGTTTTCCCGCTCATTTGACGGCTCCTCATCAGCCTCATCCCCAAAGGTAGATGCATGAGGTTCACAAAACCCATCTGGATGCTTTGGAATCAGGGGAAAAGACAGCAAAACCTCATCCTCCATCGTTTCCAGGAGGTTGAAGTGCTGATTTACGACCAGAGGATCTTGCTCCTCATCCTCCAAAGGGTATTCATCTGCTTCAGAATCTGTCAAAACCAGAATAAATCGACGTTTTTCGTCCAAATCCACCGCGCAATCTTGCAAACAGCGCTGACAAACCAGGTACAGACGTCCTTTTAGCCCTAATTCGAGGATTTGATGGGGTTCACTCCCCGGGGAATCCTCAAAATGGGTCCTCACAGACCAATTAAAGCCATCGGCTGGGTTAACGGTTGACGCCTCCTCGGCCACCCTTGGCATATCTGACAAGCTTAAAAAACCGGTGCCTGCATAAGATTGGGGGGCACAAAAATCTACCCTCTTTAAGGCGCTAGGCTCGGGAGATAGTTCGACTTGAGGTAAAACTTGATTACGATTCATGGCATCAGTCTAAATGAAGGCGCCTTAGAAAGCACAGCAAAAATGAGTACATCCACAAATACACCTAAAAATCCAAGACTCATCTTGGCATCCACTTCGGTGTACCGACGTGAACTTTTAGAACGCCTACGCATCCCCTTTGAAATCATCTCACCAAAGGTAGATGAAACCCCACTTACTGGAGAGAGCACTCTTGATTTGGCACTACGACTTGCTCAAGCAAAAGCAGCTGCAGTTGCTAAAGAGCATCCCGATGCTTGGGTCATTGGCTCCGATCAAGTCGCCGATCTTTGTGGTGCAGCGATTGGTAAGCCTGGTAATTTTGAAAGAGCCTTAGCGCAGCTACAACTCATGCGTGGTCAAGTGGTGACCTTTCAAACGGCGCTATGTTTGATGAAGGGTGATACCCAAACCACTTTATGTGTTCCTACTGAAGTGACTTTTCGCAAACTTCCAGACAGCACCCTAGAGGCTTACCTACTGGCTGAAGAGCCTTATGATTGCGCTGGCAGCGCCAAGTCAGAAGGCCTAGGCATCAGCCTGCTAGAGTCGATCAAGAGCGATGATCCAACCGCTTTAATTGGCTTGCCGCTGATTGCATTAACCAGCATGCTACGCGATGCTGGCTATGCAATTCCATCAAAAAAATAAAGCAAAAATTAATAACTAGATTCATTAGAAAAAAATAATTCATGAGCAAACTCGGCACCTTGTATTTAGTTCCCAATACCTTGGGTGATGATGGTCGTGTTGAGCAATTGCCTTGGGTTCTTCCATCTGAAACGATTACACAAACAGCCAGGCTAAGGCACTGGATTGTTGAAGATGCCAAGACGGCGCGGGCGTTGTTAAAGGCAATCGATTCTGTCTCTCCATTGGCATGCACTATTCAAGAAATGCAAATGAGTGAATGGCGTGGTGCTGCGCGTAATGCAAAGTATGGCGATGCGGTCAAGCCAGCCGATTTACTCAAGCCTTTGCTTGCCGGAAACGATATGGGCTTGATGTCTGAAGCAGGGGTTCCTGGCGTTGCAGACCCCGGTGCAGAGTTAGTGCTAGCGGCACATAAGCTAGGCGCCCAAGTGAAGCCACTGGTTGGACCGAGCTCTATCTTGTTAGGCCTGATGGCAAGCGGACTCAATGGCCAACGCTTTGCTTTTCAGGGGTACTTGCCTCATGAAACCCATGAGCGCACTGCCAAACTTAAGCAACTCGAAGTTGAGTCTCGTAAATTACAACAAACTCAAATTTGGATTGAGACACCCTATCGCAATAGTGCCATGCTCATGGCCTGTATCCATTCGTTGGCGCCGCAAAGTCTGCTATGCCTCGGTGTGGACCTTAGCCTGCCATCAGAAATGATTACCACCCTTTCAATTGCAGATTGGCGTAAACGCTATCCGAATGAATCTGCTTGTGCATCATTACAAAATAGGCCAACGGTATTTCTACTGCTGGCCTAAGTCTTCAATGCTTTAGTTTTGCTTTTTTCTTATTTCTATTTAAGGTCAGATGTCTTTACCAACGCCTTGCCAGCAGCAGTTCCAGCTTCAGCACCAAAGCGTTTAGCAACACGCTCAGCGAAATTCTCTTTCATGGTGTAGTCGAGAATATCCGGTGCCTTAAAGATGTCGCGGGCAACGGTATCTACCGTGCCATACCCATCAGCCAAACCAATCTTGACTGCTTGCTCGCCATTCCAGATGCGGCCAGAAAATAAATCTGGCACGTCTTTTAAGCGATCGCCACGACCCTCTTTTACCACTGCAATAAATTGCTGGTGAATCTCATCAATCATGGTCTTAACCATTTCGACTTGCTTTGGATTCTCTTTACTGAACGGATCCATCATGCCCTTATTGGAGCCCGAGGTAATCATGCGACGAGTAACCCCCAACTTATCCATGAGGCCTGTAAAACCAAAACCTTCCATGATCACGCCAATGGATCCCACTAAGCTGGCTTTATCAACCAAGATTTGATCCGCAGCGACTGCCACGTAGTAACCACCAGATGCGCAGATGTCTTCGACAACGACATAAAACGGTTTTTTGGGATAGAGCTTGCGCAAGCGGTGGATCTCATCATTGATCATGCCAGCTTGAACTGGAGAGCCTCCAGGACTATTAATGCGCAACACAACACCAGCGCTGTGCTCATTTTCAAATGCAGACAATAAAGAGGAGTTGATATCCATCGCATTAGCCATCGAGCTGGAAGAAATTTCTCCTTCAAGCGTTACCAATGCAGTGTGCTTTTCTACCCCCATGCCCTTGCCTGGAAGGTGAAAGTCAAATATCGAAAGCAGAGCGCCAACAATGACTAGCAAGGTGAGTACTCGCAGTACCGCTTTCCAACGACGTGCTTTACGAGTTTCTTTTAAATTCTCCAACAAGAGATGTTCGAGAGCTTGACGTTCCCAATTCGGGTTTGGGTTGTTTTCCATCTTTTTGCTTCCTTAGTGTTGCAGGTTATTTTTAAGCCATTGCGAGAGTTGCGCGACATCATCCACATGCGTTAATGATGGTGAAGCTTTTAAAGTATCAGGTGGGTGAGCGCCATAAGTCACAGCTACCGCATCGACCCCAGCATTTGCTGCCATATCGAGGTCGTGGGTTGTGTCGCCAATCATCAGCATGCGACGAGTCGGCACTTGAGTCACATCAGATAGCTCAAGCAACATTCCTGGATGAGGCTTAGAAAAAGATTCGTCCGCTGTACGAGTCTCATGAAAGAGATGGCCGATCTGATGATGGCCAAGCGAGCGATCTAATCCGACACGCGACTTTCCAGTGGCAACAGCTAGTAAATACTGTTTAGCATGCAGCTCCTCTAAGAGCTCTCGAATGCCCACAAACAAATCGAGCTCATGATCTTTGGCTAAGTAGTGATAACGAAAACGCTCAGTCAGCCTTGGGAAATGGGCTGGTTCTATCCAAGGCACAGCTCTTCGCAATGAATCCTGAATTCCCAAACCAATGACTGAACTCGCTAATGTGTCGTCAGGCGCTTTAAAGCCCAAATCGCGACAGGCTTGCTGAATACAATGCACGATGGTTGGTGTGGAATCCATGATGGTTCCATCCCAATCCCACACAATCAGGTCATAGGGTCGATTCGATTTATTTGCTTGAGACATTCTGATATTTACCGCTCAAAAGTTTTCATCATGGCGGTAAATTCTGCTGGCAATGGGGACTCAATCCGCATCTTTTCGCCAGTACGCGGATGAGTAAAACCAGCCAGATGAGCGTGTAGATATAAGCGTTTGGATTTAACTACTTTATCCAAATCTTCAAAGCCATACTTATCATCACCCAAAATTGCGTGACCCAATTTTTGCAAGTGCACCCGAATCTGATGAGTGCGCCCCGTCTTGAGTTGCGCCTCAGCGAGGGTAATTGATGCGCCCTCGTGCTTGAGCACTTTAGTCACTCTTAAAGAAGTATGGCTTGGTAATCCATCTGGATCAACGCGAACGCGACGCTCGCCATTAGGCAGAAGATATTTATGCAGCGGATATTTGAGTTGCATAGTTTGAGCGCCCTGGACAATTTCACCATGTGCAAGCAAGTAATAGCGCTTATCCGTTTGACCCTCACGAATTTGACGATGCAGCTCCACCAAAGCGCTCCGCTTTTTAGCCAAGAGTAAAACGCCTGATGTGTCACGGTCTAAGCGATGAACTAATTCCAAAAACTTGAGCTCTGGACGGGTAATACGCAGGGTCTCAATGACACCAAGTGCGATGCCTGAGCCACCATGCACCGCTAAACCCGTTGGCTTATTGACTACTAAGAGTGCTTCATCCTCAAAAAGAATCGGCATTTTGTCTGAGTAGCCATGTGCCCGAGATTTGGTTTGAGCGCTATTGACCGCAGCCATTTGCGCGGGTTCAGCAATTCGAACTGGGGGGAGGCGGACCACATCCCCCTCAATCAGACGGGCTGTTGGCTCAGCTCGCTTTTTATTGACTCGGACCTCGCCAGATCGAATAATTCTGTAAACGTGGCTTTTGGGAACCCCTTTAGCCCAACGCAATAGATAGTTGTCCAGGCGTTGACCGGCCTCTTCGGGACCAATGGTCTGAAGATGCACTGCAGCAGGCGCTGAAGTAGTGGGCGTTTTCACCTTTAAGGGCTTGGAAATGGGTTCGGATTTCATGATTTATCTCTCTTGTGACCCCACCAGGGGATGACAAGGGACTCAACAATACCCCATTGTCACGCAACTTGTGCCGTATAATCAACGCTCTAGCCAATTTATTGGCCCGAGACCAGCCTGAAGTCAGGTTTGAATCGTGGAGCTTGGAGTCGCCCTTTAAAAGACTCCCGGGGTTGCCCCTCCCCCGTTTAATGAGGCGCAGGGTTGGTGTGCCGTATGCCGCGACCCGCGATTAGAAGACAGTTTTCAGGCGCGCGCCTGCATTGATGACCTAAAGGAGGTCTCTGCGGCGATCGTCAGGTGTGGCACCAAATTAACCAACAGTTAAGCTGGTGAACTAGGCAAAAAATGTCTAGATTTGCATGATCCACACTCATAAACCGCCTTGGGCTTAGTCCCAAGTGGTATCTAACTTGTCCCCTAACGCAGCGCGCAACGACGCCCTCCCCCATAGGAGAGTGTTATGAAACGCATGTTGTTTAATGCAACTCAACAAGAAGAGTTGCGAGTTGCCATCGTTGATGGTCAAAAACTCATTGATATCGATATCGAAGCTGCCGGCCGTGAACAACGCAAAGGCAATATCTACAAAGGTGTCATTACCCGTATTGAACCTTCACTTGAGGCCTGCTTTGTTAATTACGGCGAAGAGCGTCATGGCTTCTTGCCGTTTAAGGAAGTAGCTCGCAGTTACTTTAAAGAAGGTATCGACGTCCGCAATGCTTCCATTAAGGATGCTTTGCGCGAAGGTCAAGAAATCATTGTTCAAGTAGAAAAAGAAGAGCGCGGCCAAAAAGGCGCAGCCCTCACATCCTTTATCTCCTTGGCAGGTCGTTATTTGGTTCTCATGCCGAATAACCCACGTGGAGGTGGCGTTTCCCGCCGTATTGAAGGTGAAGACCGTCAAGAACTCCGCGAAGCGATGGCTCAATTAGAAGTAGCAGATGGCATGAGCATCATTGCTCGTACCGCTGGTATTGGTCGTGATGCTACTGAATTGCAGTGGGACTTAAGTTACCTCATGCAATTGTGGAAAGCGATTGATGAAGCTGCTAAAGGCAACTCTGCTCCATTACTGATCTACCTCGAATCTAGCTTAGTGATTCGTGCGATTCGGGATTACTTCCAGCCTGATATTGGTGAGATCCTCATCGATACCGATGACATCTACGAACAAGCTGCAGCATTTATGTCTGTAGTGATGCCTGACAATTTGCCACGAGTAAAGCGCTATCAAGACGATGTGCCTTTGTTCTCTCGCTTCCAAATTGAGCATCAAATTGAAACTGCTTACTCACGCACTGTGCCATTACCATCTGGCGGCGCAATCGTGATCGACCATACCGAAGCCTTGGTTTCAGTCGACGTCAACTCAGCACGTGCAACCCGTGGCTCTGATATCGAAGAGACTGCAACTCGTACCAACTTAGAAGCTGCTGATGAAATTGCCCGTCAAGCACGTTTACGTGACTTGGGTGGCTTGATCGTGATCGACTTCATTGATATGGAATCGAGCAAGGCCCAGAAAGATGTTGAGAATCGCTTACGCGATGCTCTGCGTCATGACCGTGCTCGTGTTCAGATGGGTAAAATCTCCAAGTTTGGCTTGATGGAAATGTCTCGTCAGCGCTTGCGCCCTGCGCTATCTGAAGGTAGCCATGTCACCTGCCCACGTTGTAACGGCACTGGCCACATTCGCGATACTGAATCTTCTGCCTTGCAAGTTCTGCGCATCATCCAAGAAGAAGCGATGAAGGAAAACACAGCAGCGATTCATACACAGGTACCAGTCGAAGTGGCTGCCTTCCTCCTGAATGAAAAACGTGCTGAAGTCATCAAGATCGAGACTCGCTTCAAAGTGAACGTCTTGATGGTTCCTAACAAGCATTTAGAAACTCCACATTACAAACTAGAGCGTTTGCGCCATGACGACCCACGTCTTGATGACCAAAAGGCTAGCTATGTAATGGCGGAAGAAGCTGCTCGCGAACTCGAGACAGACACAACAGTTAGCAAAAAAGATGCGGATGTAAAAGTACGTCCAGAAGCAGCGGTTAAAGGCATCACTCCGACACAACCCGCACCAGTCAGTCAGCCACGTCCTGCACGTACTGAAAAAGTGGTGACTGAAAGTTCTGGCGGTCTCTTTGGATTTATCAAGAAGCTGTTCTCCTCATCCCCAGCAGTTGAAGAGAAGCCTGCACCAAGCAACCCGCGTGGCCGTAATCAAGGCCGCAATGGTAACGATCGCAATCGTGGTCGCAACCGTCGTGGCGAGCGTACTGAGCGCCCAGCAGCGGCTGCAGCTGAAGGTACTCCAACAGAAGGTGCTAACAACAATCGCAACCGCAACAACCGTAACGGCAATCGTAACCAGGGCAATCAAAATGGTCCGAAGCCAGAACGTCAAGATGCGAACCGCAATCAAGCTAATCCAGCAGCAGTAACGCCTGCAACTGAAGCCGCTCCTGGTAGCGAAACTACTCCAGGCGCTGAGGGTGAAGAGCGTCGCGGTCGTGGTCGCAACCGTCGTGGTCGTGGTCGTGGTCAACGTGGCGAGCGTACTGAAGGTGGCAATGATGTTGCTAATACACCAGCAACAGCTGTGGCAGCAAGCCCATTTGCAGGCCCTCCAGTAGGTATGGCTGGTGCATCTGCAAGCATGCCTATTCAGAACATTGCGAACAGCTTTGGTAACGCAAAACCTGTAGCAGAGAAACAAGAAAGACAAGAGCGCGCACCACGTGCTCCACGTCAATCAAATCGTCCTGCACAAAACTCTGCTCCCGCATCTACTCCAGCACCAGTTGCTGTTGCGGCTGCCCCGTTAGAAGTAATTGCCAAACCTGCACCAGAGCTTCCTAAGGTTGCCTTCCAGGCGCTTGAAGAAACTCCATTGCACAGCGTTGTGCAATCAGCCGGCATGATTTGGGTCGCTACCGACTCTTCAAAGCATGCTGATGCTCAAAGTCAGATTCAGGCAGAGCCTGTTGCTCATAACTTGGGTAGGGCACCTAAACCGGCCGTTAGTCTTCACGATGGTCCAATGGTTTTAGTAGAAACCGGCGGCCAAGAAAAAACGGTTTAACGCTTATTGAAGCTTTTTCTCCAGACTGCCATTTATCCCAAAAGGATATTTGGCGGTTTGGCAGAAACCCCGTTTCACAGCCATAATTACGTATATGGTTGAAAAAGTAATCCCCATCCGAATAGACGAAGGCAAAGGCCTAACGCCACCCATTGGTGTCGAACTCGTCACTCCTCACGGTCATACGAAAGACACTCGGGGACGTACCCTAAGAGATCTCCGTATCTCAGTGACTGATCGCTGTAACTTCCGCTGTACCTATTGCATGCCCAAGGAAGTGTTTGACCAAAACTATCCTTACTTAGCTCATAAAGAATTACTGAGCTTTGAAGAAATCACTCGCCTCACTTCTATCTTTGCCACATTAGGCGTTGAAAAAATTAGATTAACCGGTGGCGAGCCTTTGCTGCGCAAGAACTTAGAAGTGCTGATTGAGATGTTGGCCAAAGTGCGCACACCAGAAGATAAAGCGCTGGACCTTACTCTGACTACTAACGGTAGCATCTTGCGCAAGAAAGCCGTTGCTTTAAAAACAGCCGGCCTGCAAAGATTGACAGTGAGTCTTGATGGTTTGGATGACGCGATCTTTAAGAAAATGAATGATGTCGATTTCCCAGTTGCCGATGTACTTGACGGAATTGCCGCAGCACAAGAAGCAGGCTTCCAGAACATCAAAGTAAATATGGTGGTGAAAAAAGGTACCAACGATCATGAGATTATTGCAATGGCTAAGCACTTTAAAGGTAGCGGCGTCATTCTGCGTTTTATTGAATTTATGGATGTGGGCAGCTCTAATGGCTGGAATATGGAGCAGGTTCTTCCATCCAAAGAAGTCATTGCCAGAATTCATGAAGCTTTTCCTCTGGAGCCTGTTGAAGCCAACTATACCGGCGAAGTTGCACAGCGCTGGCGCTATGTCGATGGCTCTGGCGAGATTGGCGTGATCTCCAGTGTTACTCAAACTTTCTGTCACGAATGCTCTAGAGCGCGCATCTCGACAGATGGGCAAATGTATCTTTGTCTTTTTGCCAATGAAGGTTTTGATTTCAAAACCCTATTGCGCTCTGGCAAGAGTGATTTAGAAATCGCTAATGCGGTAATGAATACCTGGTCAACTCGCGACGATCACTATTCAGAAATTCGGGGTTCGCATACCGCGAATCTGTTATCTGGTAACCGCAAGGTTGAAATGTCTTACATTGGTGGTTAATGATCTCTACTAAAGACATTACTGGACTCATACTTGCTGGTGGACGTGCGCAACGCATGGGTGGCATTGATAAAGGTCTTATTCCTTTCCATGGCAAACCGCTCATTGAGTCAGCCATCACAAAGCTCAAGCCCCAGGTGCAAACTATTATGATTAATGCCAACCGCAACATCACAAAGTATGCGAGCTATGGGTATCCAGTGATTATGGATGAAACGCCAGATTTTTCAGGGCCATTAGCGGGCTTCTCTGTAGGACTGAAGTCTTGCAAGACGGCTTATCTCCTTACCTCACCTTGCGACTCCCCCTTGCTACCCAATAATCTCGCAGAGTTATTAATTGCCGAGATGGGGCGAGGTGACTTTCAATTGGTGTACGCCTCCACCAAAGAGGCAGATGGCAAAGTATGGGCACAGCCTGTTTTTTGCCTTATGCGCAGTAACTTGCAAGATTCATTGAATCAATTTCTCCAAAAAGGGGATCTCAAAATTGATCGCTGGTTTAAAGAGTTGCATAGCAGCACAGTCATTTTTGATGACCCTCAACTATTTGCCAATGTAAATACTCCTGAAGAGCTAAACTCACTAGAAGAAGTATCGGCATGAGTCACTCTCCAAACCAAGCAATTCTCTTGACCTCGTCACTACATGTTGATGATGCACGCAAGGCAATTGCTGCGTTGGTAGAAGATCTCATTGAAGAATCTAAGACGATTAATGATCCTGCAGATGTTGAAACTGCTGCATTGGATCAAGCGATTAATCGGATATTGGCAGCCGATTTACTCTCACCTATTGATGTTCCGGCTGCAGACAATTCAGCTATGGATGGTTTTGCATTTGATGGCAAATGTCTCGACACCAACAGCACGGCCATCACCCTAAGAGTAGTTGGTACGGCGCTTGCTGGCAAACCCTTTGAAGGCAGCATTGGTCCTGGGGAATGCCTAAAGATCATGACGGGTGCCGTGATGCCTGCTGGCTGTGATACCGTCATTCCACAAGAATTCACAAGCGCCAAAGATGAGAATGTAATTGAATTCAAACAAGATCAATTAAGACCAGGTGAGAACAGACGCCTGCGTGGCGAGGATCTTAAAAAGGGTAAACCTGCAATTGCTGCGGGTCGCTTACTGCGCCCTTCTGATCTAGGTCTAGCTGCATCACTTGGTATTGCCTCCTTACCAGTAAAGCGCAAACTCAAAGTAGCCATTTTGTCTTCCGGTGATGAATTGTGTGCGCCAGGCCAAGCATTAGATGCAGGCAGCATATATGACAGCAACCGCTACAGTCTTACTGGTTTACTCAATCGCCTGAATTTAGAGATCATTGACTGCGGAATTGTGCACGATGATCCCGTCTCTTTGAAGCAAGCCTTTATTGAGGCAGCTAGCAAAGCAGATGTATTGATTTCTTCTGGGGGCGTTTCGGTTGGTGAAGCAGATTTCACGAAACAGATCATGCAAGAGTTGGGTGATGTCGGTTTCTGGAAAATCGCTATGCGCCCAGGACGCCCTATGGCGTTTGGAGTTCTCAAACCAGTCTCTGGAAAATTCCCTGCTCGCAAAACACTCTTCTTTGGTTTACCCGGAAATCCAGTGGCTGTCATGGTGACCTTCTATCAATTTGTTCGAGCAGCACTTTTACAGCTCAATGGTGCCAATCAAACTGAACCACCTCTTACCCAGGCTATTGCCGAAGCACCCATTCGGAAAAAGCCAGGCCGAACAGAATTTCAGCGCGCTATTCTGGGGCGTGGAGCCGCTGGCAAGCCAACGGTACTTCTGACTGGCAGCCAGGGCGCTGGGATTTTGCGCTCGATGAGTGAAGCTAATTGCTTTGTGATCCTAGCTCACGAACAGGGAAATGTTGCCGCTGGAGACTGGGTAGATATAGCACTTTTTGATGGACTGCTTTAAGATTGCGTCATCATGAAACTTAGCAAAAAAGAACTCGTCTTTCTAGACCCAATGCATACCGCCAAAACCTTAGTTTTGGTTTACCTCTGCTTCTCTGTACCGATTGTATTGTTGGCTCTATTTGTAGCCTTCATTCGTGACGGTGCTATCCCAGGATTTACTGTGTTGTCCGCACTTATTCTCAATGCCCTGCTCGGGTTTGGATTGTTGTGGATTGCCTGCAAAGTCTATAACTGGGTTGCTGGAAAATTCGGCGGCATTGAATTAGCGTTACGCGAATTGCCAGAAGAAATTGACGCCGAGTAAAAATTCAATATTCGGAGCTATTTCCAAGCAATAAAGCCGAGTAATGCTCGGCTTTATTTTTTTTACTAAGCTTTGTAGACTTCTGCATTAATAAGACTGGGTGGTTTTTTTCCTTCAAGCACTGCACGTAAATTATCTACCGCTAAATCCACCATCGCTCTACGTGTTTTTTCTGTAGCGCTAGCAATGTGTGGAGCAAGTACTACGTTATTCAATTTCAATAGCTCGGGATGCACTTTGGGCTCGCCTTCGAATACGTCTAAGCCGGCTGCAAAGATTCTTTTTTCCTTGAGAGCTTGAGCCAGAGCCGCATCATCCACAATGCCACCACGGGCAATGTTTATCAGGGTTGCCGTTGGTTTCATGAGAGCAATTTCTTTGGCGCCAATCGTATGATGACTCTCGGCGCTATAAGGCAACACTAGAACTACGTGATCAGCGGTACGAAGCAATTCTTCTTTAGAAACATATGTAGCGCCACAGGCTTTTTCATCGGCCTCTGATAAATGACTGCGATTGTGATAAATCACATTCATACCAAAACCCAATGCGCGCTTTGCAATGCCTTGACCAATTCGACCCATACCAATAATGCCTACTGTACTGTGATGCAAATCCATGCCAAGGGGGTTATTCACAATCGACCATTTGTCCCACTGCCCTGCCCGCACCCAGTGCTCAGATTCAGTTATGCGCCTTGCGGTTGCCATCAATAAAGCAAATCCGAAGTCAGCCGTTGTGTCAGTTAAAACATCTGGCGTATTCGTTGCCATCACACCAGCAGCAGTCATTGCTGGCACATCAAAATTGTTATACCCCACAGAAATATTGGCCACAATTTTCAGATCTTTGGCATGCATTAGGGCGTTTGCATCAATTCTTTCGCTACCAGCAACTAAAGCCCCTACAACCCCAGAGAGTTCTTTTTGCAACTCTTCGGGACTAAAAATCCTATCCTCTTGATTGGACCGAACCTCATAAGATTCCTCTAATTTAGCCAAAGCCTCTGGGAAAATGGCTCTTGCAACCAGGATTCTGGGTTTTTGCTTGCTAGCGTGCTTATTTGACTGGGTATTCATAGTGGGAACTTTACCTCAACTAAATAGACCCTTTCGCCTGAAAAATAGGCTATTTCAGCTAAAATTGAGCTTTTATAACTTAGCACCCAGCTTTTTGGGGCTCTTGAAACAAAACCACCATGACTTACGTTGTTACCGAAGCCTGTATCCGTTGCAAATACACCGACTGCGTTGATGTTTGCCCAGTTGACTGCTTTCGCGAAGGTCCTAATTTTTTAGTGATTGATCCAGATGAATGCATCGATTGCGCAGTTTGTGTTCCAGAGTGTCCTGTTAACGCTATTTACGCTGAAGATGATGTCCCTGGTGACCAACAGGCATTCATCAAACTCAATACTGAACTTTCTCCTTCTTGGACTTCGATTACCAAGTCCAAAGCAGCTCTTCCGGATGCCGAAGAATGGAAAGATGTTAAAAACAAACTTGATCAGCTAGTAAAGTAATTTTCTAACCAAAGAAATTTGTGTCGAATACACCCATAGAAACTGATGCCGTCATCATTGGCGCCGGTCCCGTGGGTCTCTTTCAGGTTTTTGAATTAGGTCTCCTGGAAATTAAAGCGCATGTCATTGATTCACTCCCGGAGGTTGGCGGTCAATGCATTGAACTTTATCCAGATAAACCCATCTACGATATTCCCGCGATTCCAGTGTGCACTGGACGCGAACTCACCAATAATTTACTCAAACAGATTGAACCCTTCAAAGCTCAATTTCATCTGGGTCAAGAAGTTAGCAAGCTTGAACGTCAGGCCGATGGGCGCTTTCTTGTTTGCACCTCGCTGGACAATCACTTTCTCAGTAAAACCGTCTTTATTGCTGGTGGCGTAGGGGCCTTCCAGCCTCGCACCATCAACCTTGAAGGCCTTGATGCCTTTGTGGGAAAGCAGGTTTTCTACCACGCTAAAAATTCTGAGCAATTTACAGATAAAAGAATTGTGATTTGTGGTGGTGGCGATGCAGCACTAGATTGGGCGATTCATTTTTCTGAGATTGCCTCTAGCGTTACCTTGATACATCGTCGCGACGACTTTAAAGCTGCGCCAAAATCGATTGCGAGAATGCGTGAACTTTGCGCCAATAAGCAGATGAATCTGCTCATCGGACAAGTGACCGGCTACGAAGTTAGAGATGATCGACTTGCTGAAATTGCTTTCACCAATATTGATGGCGAAGCAAAACAGATCCCACTTGATGATCTTTTGGTGTTTTACGGACTCTCCCCTAAGCTGGGTCCGATTGCAGAGTGGGGCCTGAATATCGATCGCAAACAAATCTGCGTTGATACCGAGAAATTTCAAACCAGTACTCCTGGGATTTACGCTGTTGGCGATATCAATGTCTACCCCGGTAAGAAAAAATTGATCCTGTCTGGATTTCATGAGGCAGCTCTTGCCGCCTTTGCTGCGGCAGCATACCTAAACCCCGAAAAACAGATTCAACTCCAGTACACAACCACCTCCCCCAAGCTTCACAAAGCCTTGGGAGTGAAGTCGCCCACATTCGAGTAAGCTATCCTTAATTCATTAATACATAACCACTTTTAGCCAATCTATATGCGTCAATATCACGATCTCATGAAAGAAGTCCTCGCCAAGGGGGTTCAAAAGTCTGACAGAACTGGAACTGGCACGGTCTCCGTATTTGGACACCAGATGCGCTTTAACTTGGCTGATGGTTTTCCCATGGTAACTACCAAGAAGCTTCACCTGAAGTCCATCATCTATGAATTACTCTGGTTCCTCAAAGGTAGCACGAACAATAACTGGCTGAAAGAACGCGGCGTATCCATCTGGAATGAATGGGCAGCACCCGATGGTGATTTGGGTCCTATCTATGGTTATCAGTGGCGCTCATGGCCTGCGCCGAATGGTCAGCATATCGATCAAATCTCAGAAGTAGTAGAGACCATTAAAAAGAATCCAGACTCGCGTCGCATTATTGTTTCTGCTTGGAACGTGGCTGATATTCCTCGCATGGCTTTAGCACCTTGTCACGCCTTCTTTCAGTTTTATGTGGCCGATGGCAAGTTGTCATGCCAGCTCTACCAACGTAGTGCGGATATCTTCTTGGGCGTGCCCTTTAATATTGCCAGCTATGCATTGCTAACGCATATGATGGCGCAACAATGCAACCTGGAAGTGGGTGACTTTGTTTGGACGGGTGGTGACTGTCATTTATATAGTAACCATCTAGAACAAGTGGAACTTCAGTTATCGAGGAACTTCTTCCCCTTACCTAAGCTTAATATTTTGCGCAAGCCTGATTCAATCTTTGATTATGAGTTTGAAGACTTCGAAATCGTCGGCTATGAATCTCATCCTCACATTAAAGCTCCTGTAGCCATTTAAGAATCCTACTTATGACTCAACCTGCTATTTCTATGATTGTTGCGCGCTCACGCAATCACGTCATTGGCCGCGACAATCAAATGCCTTGGAAGATCTCGGCTGATTTGCAGTTCTTTAAGCGCGTGACCATGGGGCACCCTGTGATCATGGGTCGTAAGACCTGGGAATCCATTGGACGCCCACTTCCTGGACGTCGCAACATCGTAGTGAGCCGCAATGCAAGTTATCAAGCTACTGGTGGCGAATTAGTCGGATCACTCGATGAAGCTTTAAAGAGTTTAAGTGAGTTCCCACGTGTTTTTGTCATTGGCGGTGAGCAACTCTTCACGCAGGCCTTTCCGAAAGCAGATCGACTCTATATTACTGAGATCGATATAGATATTGAGGGTGGCGATACCTTTTTTGAAGTTCCCAATGAATCGGATTGGAAAGAAGTAGAGCGCACCCCTGGATCCGAAGGTGATGTTAACTTTAGCTTCATTACACTAGAACGGAAATAAAAAAGGACTCCTTGGAGTCCTTCTTCACATTAAAGCATTGCCGCTTTTACTGAACCACAATCTTTGCATCTTTTGCAATCTGGCCCAAGAATTCGTACTGCTTTCTTTGTGTCATGCCGGCAAGAATACCCGCCTTAGCTTGCTCGAATGTTGGTGGCTTGCTTGATTTCTTATCTTCCAGCTTGATTAAATACCAACCTTGTTGCATCTGAATTGGCGCTGGTGAAACCTGGCCCTTAGAAAGGGTTGCCAATACAGAAGCTAATTGTGGAGCCACTTGACCAGGCTGAACCCAGCCCACTGCACCGCCCTGTACTTTGTTTGGGGCCAATGAAACACTCTTGGCAACCTTATCAAATGGCTCGCCTTTCTTAATACGTGCCAAGGCAGCTTGAGCATCGGCTTCGCTAGCTACTGCAAGATCACTCACTTTATATTCGGCAATCATGCCCTGAGGGCCCAAGGAGGCAATCTCCTTGTTGTATTCAGCCTGAACATCTGCTTCGGTGATTGGATTTTTAGCCATATAAGTTGACAGCTCTAAATCTGCCAAATAATTTTGACGAATCATCATCAGTTGTGTATTGGCTTTTTCTGAGTTTGCTAAACCATCTTTTTCTGCTTGTTGTGAAAGCAGTAGTACTTCAATGTATTTCTCGATCACCACTTTGCGTAACTCTGGAGAATCTTTTTGCCCTTGTGAAAGCGCCACTTTAATTCCCTGCTCTACCATATCATTAGTAATAATGATTCCATTAACAGAGGCTGCAGCATTAATGGGTAAACCACTCTGCTGGGCATAAGCACCGCCAACAAGTGCACCGGTCAACAAGCCTGCAGCGATTAAACGAACGATCATTGGATTCAAAACAGAGACAAAAGGTTTCATAAGGAAGATATCTTTCTAAAATTTAGCCTCAATACTACCAGCAGGCATGGGGTCAACAGCAATAAGGCGCAGTAAAATAGCTTTATGTGTGTTCAATATCTCACTACCGTAAATGTTGATTGGGTAAAAACCCACTTTGACCTCGAATTACCCATATCAATGGCTCATGATGTATTCCCAAGCTATCCGGGACCCATCATCCTCAAAAGTCATAATACTGACCGTACCGCAATCGGTTTAGCACGCTTTGGCCTTTTACCATCCTGGGCTAAAGAAGAAACCTTCGGCAGAAAAACCTATAACGCAAGAGCTGAAACGGTAGCCGAAAAGCCCTCTTACAAGTTCGCCTGGACCAAGCGGCATTACGCATTAGCCTTGGCGGATGCTTTTTATGAGCCTTGTTATGAATCTGGTAAAGCAGTCCGGACTACTATCAAGCAAGCCAATCAAGAACCGATGGCCATTGCCTCTATCTGGGACACCTGGACTGAATCAGAAACTGGTGAGCTCATCGTTTCATTTTCCATGCTCACAATTAATGCCAGCAATCACCCGGTGATGCAGCGCATGCATAAACCCGAAGATGAGAAACGTACCGTAGTGCCGTTGCGACCTGAACTCTTTGATGCGTGGCTCAACGCCACACCAGAGGAAGCGCAAGCGCTATTAACAATAGACTCTATTCCCAAACTAACGCTAGCCTAAAAAGTAATAACGGGCTTTGTGGCTTGATAGGAGTCGGCTGATTGCGTTTCTATTGCCTCTGCCTCTTCTTCACCCTGGGGTTGCTTGTAATATTTTGCATCCGATGCGCGCTCTTTAGCTATACGAGCATCTTCTGCTCTTGGATCTACCGGACCAAACGGCCCCTCAACCGGAGACAGGGACTGCCTATTGAATTCCTGAACCTGCCCATGAGTATAAGGGGAATAAGTCGTTGACCCAGGGGGCAAAGGAGGGGTTTGGGAGCAAGCTGCAAGGCCCATCAATAACAGGAATAGGCTCAGCCTCGAAAAGAATGTATTCATGAGACTCATTGTATGGCAGCAGCCTATCCCTCATCCAAGCAAATTACTTCGAATACCCTGAAGCATATTTCTGATGACTGGGATACGGCAGATCAGCAATAGAAAAATAACTGCCCCATAAATCGAGACTGTTCCCAAATCATTTTTACCCGCCTTGTGCCACCAATAATGAACGATTGCAGTGCATGCAATTACGTATACAAGCTTGTGTAATACAGCCCAACGCCTGCCAAGCTGACGAACTGCCCAATGATTTGATGTCACTGCCAATGGGACAAGTAATACCAAAGTCAGAAAGCCCATCGTAATGAAGGGGCGCTTTACAACATCATTCCACATCGATTGAAGATTTAAATTCTGATCTAACCAAAACCAAATCGAAAAGTGGATGCAAGCGTAGAAGAAACAAAAGAGTCCTAACATGCGACGCAACTTTATCCAAACAGTCAATCCCGTCATCAAGCGTAAAGGGGTCATCGCCAGAGTAATGCACAGAAAAACCAATGCCCAAGTACCAGTCGATCGGGTGATAAATTCAATTGGGTTAGCACCCAGACCTTCATGGTCGCCAAGCCAAAATAAGCGGGCTAGCGGCAGTAAAGAAAACAAGAAGACCGATGTCTTAATCAAATTCATAAGCCATATTAAACGACCCCATCGATTCAGAATCAATGGGGTCGTTTAATCAATTGCCGTGTGGTTCGTGCTTAAGCTAAGACTAAGCCAAACTCAGCCCCTCCTTGCTCAGCGGGAAATTTCGAACCGGTCTACCTATCGCAGCAGAAATGGCATTCGCAACAGCGGGGCCAACTACACAGATTGTTGGCTCACCCACTCCACCCCAAAAATCAAAACTAGGGACCAAGACTGTTTCGATCCTTGGTGTAGCTGATAACTTCAACAGCGGGTAGGCATCCAGATTCTGCTGTTTGATGCGACCTTTTTCTACAGAGATTTCCGGCAAGAAGATTGCGCCTAAGGCCATCGCTACAGAACCTTCAATTTGCTCTCGGGTTAAGTAGGGATTAACAACATGCCCCGAATTTAAGGCAAATACCAAGCGTGTAACCTTCACCACATTATTCTGCACGGTCACTTCGGCAACGCAAGCAGAGTAGCTGGCATAGCCCATGAACTGAGCAACGCCTCGGTAGGTCCCTACTGGCAATGGTTTATCCCAATCCGCTTTTTTGGCAGCAGCATTCAGTACACCCAAATGCTTTGGATGACTTTGCATGAGGGCCTGCCTAAATTTCACAGGATCCTTACCTGCCACCTTGGCACACTCATCCATAAAGCATTCCATGAAGATGCCATTTTGGTTCGTGTTCACGCCGCGCCATGGGCCAACTGGCACATGGGTATTCTTCATCACATATTCGGTTAAGAGCGTCGGGAAGGTATAGCCAAGTTGCGCATCAGGACCCTTTTCATAGAAGCCTTGGAGCTGACGTTCATCTTTACTATTTTTAATGGCCTGAGGTGCTAATGTGGCATTAATCGACTGACCTGCAACCTTGATGTGCATACCAGTGACATTGCCAGAGCCGTCAATACCAGCAGTCATCTTTGCCATCGCTATCGGATGGTAGTAATCATGTGTCATGTCTTCTTCACGACTCCAAATGACTTTGACCGGGACCCCTGGAAACTTTTGCGCTACTTTAGCAGCAAAGGTTGTGAAGTCTTGCGTGGAGCCGCGACGACCCAGGCCACAACCAGAATCTAATTTATACACTTCACAATTTGCGAGTGGTAAGCCAGTAGCTTCAGATAAAGCTGCGTGAGAACCCTCACCATTTTGGGTTGGCACCCAAGCCTCTGCACGATCGCCAGTGATTTTGACGGTGGCATTCATAGGCTCCATCGTGACGTGAGCACGATAAGGTGTGTAATAAATGGCTTCTACTTTCTTGGCAGCACTATTGATGGCAGCAGGCGCATCGCCCTCCTTACGCTGCCAAAAGTCACCCTGCTCATCCAAGCCATCACGCAACATTTTATTAATGCCATCTTGGGAGACGCTGGCCGCTTTACCCTCATCCCAAACAATAGGCAACGCATTAAGCGCTGTATTTGCATGCCACCAGGTATCAGCGACTACCGCTATAGTGCTGTCATCGATCTTAACCACACCCTTTACACCACGCATCTCTTTAATTTTGGCTTCGTCATAACTAACCAATTTGCCACCAAATACAGGGCAGGCCTTCACAGAAGCACAAAGCATTCCTGGAAACTGTAAATCAATGCCATATATTTTTGATCCATTAACCTTATTGGCAGTATCGATACGCGCATAAGGCTGTCCAGCAACTTTCCATTCTCTAGGATCTCGCAGGGTAATCGACTTTGGATCAGGCGGAGTTAAGGCAGATGCTAGCTCAGCTACTTTGCCGTAGGTCGTTTTGCGACCCGTTGCTTTATGAGTGATCACACCCTTGTCTACTGTCAACTCTGCAACAGGAACATTCCACTGATTGGCCGCTGCCTGCATCAACATAATGCGAGCCGCTGCTGCGCCACGGCGCACATAGTCCTCAGAGATTCGAATACCGCGGCTACCGCCAGTACCATGCTCACCCCACACGCGTTTACGCGCCAAACTTTGTCCTGGAGTAGCTGACTGAGTTTTTACCTTTTTCCAATTGCACTCGAGCTCTTCAGTAACCAGTTGAGCAAGGCCCGTACGGGTTCCTTGACCCATCTCCGAGCGAGCAATTCTGATATAGACGGTATCGTCCGGTTTAATGCTGACCCAAGCATTGACTTCAGCTTCACCTGCTTGCAGCGGTGTATTTGGATCGTATTTAGAGCCTGCTTGAGCAAATGCTAAATCAGGCAAGGCGCCTATGCCCAGCATGAGTCCGCCACCCAGCATAGTGCCTTTGATGATGAAATCACGACGGGAGGTGTTTTCTAAATTGGGAGTTAAATTTATAGTTGTCATGTTCTTCTCCTTAACCACGTGTCGCAGGAGTAGCGTTGTACTGCGCCAAGACATCTGCCAATTTCTTTTGTCCAGAAGCAACATGAATTCCATCCCGAATTTTTTGGTACGTTCCACAACGGCATAGATTACCCATGGCATTATCGATATCGGCATCAGTGGGTTTTGGATTTCTCTTTAAGAGAGCGGCAGCTGCCATGATTTGACCTGATTGGCAATAACCGCACTGAGGAACATCGAGTGCAACCCAAGCTTGCTGTACTGGATGTGTATTGTTTTTAGAGAGCGCTTCAATAGTGGTAATTTTGGCTTTACCAACCGCAGATACTGGAATTGAACAAGAGCGAACTGGCTCGCCATTAAGGTAGACAGTGCAAGCTCCGCACTGCGCAATACCGCAGCCATACTTCGTGCCAGTGAGTCCTACCACCTCCCGAATAGCCCACAACAAAGGCATATTTGGCTCCACATCAATATTCTGAACCTGACCATTAATGTCTAATTGCATGTTGTCTCCTATGGTTTTCTTTTAAAAAGACTATAAATCATTCTGGACTTTTTGCGCTCGCACATAAATGTCTCGGTCTAGGGCAAAACCCTATCGAATTGGGCTGTAATTTGCTATCCTGAAAGCTCAATTAAGGATAAATATGACCGAAGAAAACCAAACCCAGAATGATGAAGATTTTGACTATGGGTGCGAGTGCGCAATGACCTTGCTTAACGAGCCAACCGAGGATCGTCTAAATGACTTAATTGATGATCTAGATGAAGACGGGATGATCTCCACCGAAGTAGTCTATGGCTTGCTAGCCACCATCCTCATGAGCATGAATGAGGAAGAACACGAAGGTGAAGAGCACTAATTAGTCGCGCTTCACTTGGGAAGCAAAGGAATCCATTGCCTTTGCCAACTGAATATCTAATGTAGTTAAGGTAGCAGCTGAATGGGTAGTGAGCTTGACTGAAACCGTATTCCAAGAGTTGGACCAATCAGGATGGTGATCTATTTTTTCAGCGTACTGTGCGCATAGCGTCATAAATTCAAAAGCTTGCTGAAAGTCCGCAAAAACAAACTTGCGTGCTATTGCCTTACTCTCAAGCTCTAAAGACCATAAGGGAATTTCTTTTTCTAAATCAAAACCATTAACTATCAAGATGGACTGCCTTTAAGTGGAGACGCTTTGGGAGAGTTGCTTGAAATCTTCTGGATAGAGCCAGCGCCATTCTCCCTCGGCCAAGTCCGTAGGCATTTGGTATGCGCCAATTTCAGTGCGGTGTAATTTGGCAACATGATTTCCAACTGCCGCCATCATGCGCTTTACCTGATGGTAACGTCCCTCAACAATTGTCATCGCTAACACATGATCAGAAATTTGCTTGCATGCTGTGGCATAGCAAGGCTTTGGATCATCATCGAGCACAACGCCACTCATTAAATGATCGATTTGTTTTTGTGTAATAGGCTCTGGTGTGGTGATTTCATAGACCTTACCAATATTTTTCTTCGGGGTTGTCATCTTGTGAATAAACTGACCGTCATCTGAGATCAAGAGCAACCCAGTGGTGTCATAGTCTAGGCGCCCTACGCATTGCAGCCCTCGCTCAACAAAGGGACTAGGTAGTAGGCTATAGACACTGGGATGGTGTGTCGTTTTATGTGAACACTCGTAATTGGCTGGCTTATTAAAAGCAAGGTAAGCTTTCTCGTGATACTCCCAGTCTTTACCCTCTACGTTCAGCATCAGATTTTCTGTGGAAATTCTTTCTTCTGGATCTTCAGCTAACATGCCATTTACTTTAACCAGCTCGGCGTATACCAAATCACTGCAATAGCGACGAGTACCAAAGCCTTGGCTAAAAAGAATTTTTTCTAGGGAAATAGGTTTTGCCATATGCTGCAGAGGATACTACAGAGAGGGTCCGCATGAAGTTGGGCCTGTTTGTACTGCAATTCATTATCATTAGATAACCTTAATTAATAGTCCTATCCCCATGCTATCCACCCCAAAATCACGCTCCTTATTACATACTCGAGAAATTACTTTTCAGGGTTACACACGAGAAGATGGTTTATGGGATATCGAGGGTCATCTCAAAGATTTCAAAACAAACCCATTCCAAACAAGTGCAAAGACCTGGCAACCAGGCGAAGCCTTTCATGACATGTGGGTTCGAGTCACGCTTGATAAAGAGTTTGTCATTAAGGCAATTGAAGCGGTAATGGATGGACAGCCCCATGCAGAATGCACAGCAGCTATTCCACCGATGGACTCACTGATTGGAGAGCGACTAGGTAAGGGTTGGCGCAAAACGATTGATACCCATCTCGGTGGAATCAAAGGCTGCACGCATTTGCGAGAGCTTCTCTTTAACCTTGCTACTGCAGCTTATCAATCCATTCCGGGGGCATTCTTTGATCCGAATGGCGATAAGCCGCCACTGTACTTGGGCACCTGTAAATCGTGGGACTTTGATGGTCCCGTAGTCATGCGTGTGTACCCCAAGTTTTATCGCTGGAAGCCTTAAATATTACAAAGCGCCTCGGTGCAAAGTTGTGCCAGCAAATGATTGCTGAACCGGCATCACTTCAAGGGCATTGATATTCATATGCGCAGGTAAAGTAGCAGTCCAATAAATTGCTTCCGCAATATCATCTGCACTTAAGGCGTGAACACCTTCATAGACTTTATCTGCTTTTTCATCATCACCCTTAAAGCGAACATTCGAATACTCGGTACCCGAACTTAAGCCTGGTTCAACACAGGTAACGCGTAAGGGTGTTCCCAATAGGTCAGCGCGCAAATTTAAACTAAATTGTTTAACAAATGCTTTAGTAGAGCCATACACATTACTGCCGGGGTAGGGATACAGGCCTGCTACCGATCCTATATTGATAACGTGACCGCATTTACGCTCAACCATTCCAGGTAAAAAGGCTCTAGTCATGTGAACTAAACCTTTAATATTGGTATCAATCATTTGATCCCAATCGGAAATCTTTGCTTGGTAGGCTGGCTCAAGCCCCAAAGCAAGACCGGCGTTATTAACTAAAACAGTCACCTTAGAAAACTCTGCCGGCAAAGTACTGGCCAGAGTGTCTACATGAGTGCTGTCACAAACATCCAGTACCAAGGTGTGAAGTTTTTTCTGCTGCTCAGCAGGTAAGGAGCTCTTTAGAGCCTCTAAACGATCCAACCTCCTGCCAACCGCAACCACTTTGTGACCATGAGCTAAAAAGCGTCGGGCAGTTGCCTCTCCAAATCCTGCGGTAGCGCCAGTAACCAATACAGTGTGTTCCATGCTTCCTCTTTAAATCTTTAGTAAATAGTGTTTTGTAATTTAATATTAATGCCTATATGGTATTCCTGCGTGCGCTCACTTTTTCATTGCTATGCATTCCTGCCGCTCTAGCGTGCGCAACGGAGCAACCCTCTCCCACACCTATTTTAGGGCTCGTTAATGCATCTCAAGAAAGATCTCAAGATCACATTCTAGAGTTTTGGGGCTATCATGCCGCCCAGGGTGCCGATAACTATGCTGACACGCTTAAATTACGCTATTACAACCCCTTAAATCTTG
This sequence comes from Polynucleobacter sp. MWH-Adler-W8, assembly GCF_001889925.1. Classification (NCBI taxonomy): domain Bacteria; kingdom Pseudomonadati; phylum Pseudomonadota; class Betaproteobacteria; order Burkholderiales; family Burkholderiaceae; genus Polynucleobacter; species Polynucleobacter sp. MWH-Adler-W8. The sequence goes on from NZ_LZFI01000004.1 coordinate 264,452, forward strand.
GTAGCTGGCATGGAACCATGAGATTGGACACTGCTTATACGGCCGCCTATGGACCAACACTTGCCGCACAATCCACCGGCACCTACTCACCCAACAATGCAATGCTCACAATTTGGGGTGGTCAAGCCGATTGGTTTGCAAATATTGGGGCCAGAATATTAGCCCCACTCGGTAGCACAGGCCAGTGGCTAGCAGGACCTCAGGTGAGCACCTCCTTTAGGCCTGCAGGTAGCAGCCAAAATATCCTTGCGGATATTTCACCTCTCGCCAGATACATGATGGGCTTTAATCGCAAGGCACCCACAGCCTCCGGTTTACCTCCAGTAGATAATCACCTCGAGCTTTATCCGACAGTCGGCCTCAATCTGACCTCAAGCACTCAGCTGCGCTTCTGGGATGAAAATGGTGCCGTTTATAACTCGGCAGGTGGCGGCTGGTTTGTACCAATCGACGCTATGGTGACTCAACGCATTAACAAAAATCTTCTAGTCGCCATTGGTGGGGCCAAGCAAGTTGTGCAGACTTATCAAGTCTACAACTGGACCGTGTACGGAAAAATTTCACTGAGCTTTTGAAGCGGGTGATGAAAAAAGATTAGCCAAGATCAGCCAAGGTCAATTAAGATCTCATTCTCTATTTTTGCTGCGCCAGATTTGACCAAGGCCTTAGGTAGCCACTGCGTAAATTCATCTATATTCATATTGAGCATTTTTGCTGCGCTCATTAACGCTGGTGTATTCGCAATCCAAGTATTCACTTGCGCAATATCACGACTACGCCATTCTAAGAGGCGATATTTCAGTAATACTTTAGCGCCGTGGCGAGCATTACGATCTGGATCAGATGCCAAGTAATCCAATCTTGATCTTGCTGTGGCAAGAGATTTAGAAACATCTACAAAAGGTGCGCCGTGCCCTGGAATCACCAGATTGACTGGCAAGGTCTCTATTAGATCCAAGGTATGCGCTACCTCCTCAAAACCCGCCTCTCCCCAGAGCTCCGGGAAAATCACCCCAAAACCCTCTTCCCATAGGGCGTCTGCTGAAATCAAGATGCGATGATCCGCCTGATACAGCATGACAGAGTGTGGATCGTGCCCTGGTGCCGCCAATATCTTCCAAAGATATCTTCCTAGCAATATTTCCTCGCCCGGAACTAATACACCGTGATGTAGAAACTGAGGGCATTCCTGTCCCAAGTTGTCATAACTTAATAGATCGCTATCCCAGTTTTTAACTGCTATTGCTTCAGCAGCCGGGATGTATACCTCGCAATCAAAAGCTTTTATCAAAGCAGCATTGCCGCCACAGTGATCTGAATGCAGGTGGGTATTGACCATCTTATTTAATTTCAATAGTCGATGCTTTTGCAAAGCATTCTGAACTAAACCAATAGTCAAATTTTGATGAGCACAATATCCCGAGTCCACCAAGGAAACATCACTTTCACCAAAGTGAAAAATATTATTGGCGGAGAGCCAGCCTCTTTCAAAAACTTCAATCCCAGGAGGCAGCAAATGCGTAGTCATAACTGAGTTGCTTTGTACTTACTTTGAAGTTGCTTGAGTAGTTAGCTCTAACTTACGCACATCAAACTGCTGCGTCTGTATGCGCGCCAAGGTATCTTCATAGACTTTTTTGTCTAACTCTGGCGTTCTGGACAGAATCCAAAGATATTCACGGCGAGGGTCACTCACGACAGCCACTTGATACTGAGCATCTAGATCAATCACCCAATAATCGCCCCATACCAAAGGGATAAAAGCCAACCACGCGGGTGCGAATCGCACTTCAAGCTTGGGAGAGTCTTTTGCCCCAATCTGCCTTGCAGTGCCCTCGGCCTCTGATATATCGCCCTCAGCCGTCTTGCAGCTATTCAACACTTTTAGCGTGCCATCAGCCCTAGCCGAATAGACTGCCTTAGTATTGCTAGCGCACTTCTTCTGGAACCAATTAGGATATTTAGCAATCTCATACCAAGTACCCAAATAACGCGGTACATCTAGAGAGGGGATCGTCTTTACAGGCGCATCACTTCCCTGCCCATAAGCAGAAAAGTGAAACAACAAAATGCAGGCACTAAAAAGTAATGAGTAAATTTTGCTCATTACTAATAGTACTTCTTCAGATCCATGCCCGTATACATACTAGCTACTTGTTCACCATAGCCATTAAACATTTGGGTTTTAATCTTTGGTGCAAACATTCCCTTGGGGTCACCAATGCGACGCTCAACCGCTTGACTCCAACGCGGGTGATCTACCTGAGGATTGACATTGGAATAGAAGCCATATTCACGCGCATCGAACTGATTCCAGCTGGTCTTAGGCATCTCTTCTGTAAAGCGAATTTTGACAATCGACTTGGCGCTCTTAAAGCCGTATTTCCAGGGCACCACTATGCGAACTGGCGCACCATTTTGTTTTGGTAAGACTTCACCATATAAACCAAAAGTCAGCAGCGCCAATGGATTCATGGCCTCGTCCATGCGCAAGCCTTCACGATAGGGCCAATCAATAATATTGCTCTTCACCCCCGGCATTTGCTTGCGATCAGCTAAGGAAATAAATTCCACATACTTTGCAGACCCCAGCGGCTCTACTTTATTAATGAGCTTAGAGAGCGAGTAACCATCCCAAGGGATGACCATAGACCAACCCTCAACACAGCGCATCCGATAAATTCGCTCTTCCATTGGGGCTAACTTGAGAAGCGCATCAATATCAAGTGTCATTGGCTTTTTGACCAAGCCCTCAATTGAGATGGTCCAGGGTCTTGTCTGCAAGGTGTCGGCATACGCTGCCGGATCAGCTTTATCAGTACCAAACTCATAAAAGTTGTTGTAGCTGGTGACGTACTTCAGGGCAGTTAAATCATCCTTATTCGCATAGGCGGGATTAAGCGTAGCAGTCAACTTTTCTGGACTGGCAGCAAGCGCTTCTCTAGAGAACCAGGGCGCCAGCGCCATTCCAAAGCCCCCTGCAGCAGCAGTCTTGATAATATTGCGGCGGTTTTCAAATACGGCTTTTGGAGTGATGTCGCCTGCAAGAATGGTTTTATCAGTAAAACGCATGTTGCGCTCCCATGAATGTAATAAACCTATTGTGCTACCGATGGAAATTTCTTGCTTAAAACTGACTTGCCCGCATTTGGTTCATCAAAGCGAGGCTATTTTTATCCATACCGCCAACCATTTCAGCCAAGTCGGGGTAGTCTCTCACTAAAGACTCGCCGCCATAAAAGCGGAGTAGCCAATCTGGATAGCTTCTTTCGGAAATTTCTTTTATCTCCAATAATTCAATACGATGATGCCGTTTATCATCCTGGATTCTCTTCCATACCTTCATAATGTTGGCACGCTCACCTTCAATCACCTGAGCAAACTGCTGGTTATCGTAAAAGAGAATGCCGGTAACTCCATTTTTTTGATTAAACGCGCGCGCCGACTCGAGCAAGCGCATTAAGCCAAGAAAAGACATATCCGAGATAGCTTCACTCAGATAACTCAATTCAACCAGGTCTTTTGGTTTAGGCATTACTTAGAAATGGAATTAATAAATAAAAAAGGCAAACCCGAAGGTTTGCCTTTAAATACTAAAGCTATTTTAAAATTTAAATACTTATCGCTTATACCTATTATGCGTTTGCTGCCTTCAAAGCTGCATTCAAAGTGGCACTTGGACGCATTACTGCTTCAAACTTCTCAGAATCAGGCATAAAGTAACCACCAATATCTGCTGGTTTACCTTGAACCGCCTTGAGTTCATCCGCAATTTTTTGCTCATTCTCAAGTAAAGATTTTGCCAAAGGGGCAAAGTGCGCTTGCAATTCTTTATCTTCTGTTTGAGCGGCCAATGCTTCAGCCCAGTACATTGCTAAGTAGAACTGGCTACCGCGGTTATCCAACTCACCAGTACGTGGCGAAGGTGACTTATTGTTATCCAACAACTTACCAGTCGCCTCATCCAAAGTGCGGGCTAAGATCTTTACCTTGTTGTTGCCAGTTTTATCGCCGATATCCTCAAGAGATACAGCTAAAGCCATGAACTCACCAAGTGAATCCCAACGCAAGTGGTTTTCTTCCACCAATTGTTGAACGTGCTTAGGAGCTGATCCGCCAGCACCAGTTTCAAACAAGCCGCCGCCAGCCATTAAAGGCACGATGGACAACATCTTTGCACTAGTACCTAATTCCATAATTGGGAATAAGTCAGTGAGATAGTCACGCAAAATATTGCCCGTCACAGAAATCGTGTCCTTGCCACGAATCACACGCTCTAAGGTGTAACGCATTGCACGTGTCTGGGACATGATCTGAATATCTACGCCCTTCAGATCGTAGTCTTTGAGATAGGTATTTACCTTCTTAATTAATTCAGCTTCGTGTGGACGGTACTCATCGAGCCAGAATACTGCTGGAGTATTAGAAAGACGCGCGCGATTTACAGCCAATTTGACCCAGTCACGAATTGGCGCATCTTTAACCTGGCACATACGCCAGATATCGCCCTCTTCCACATTTTGCTCAAGCAATACAGTGCCATCATCGGCAACGATGCGCGCTACACCAGCTTCTGGGATTTCAAAAGTCTTGTCATGTGAACCGTACTCTTCAGCCTGTTGGGCCATCAAGCCGACGTTAGGCACTGTACCCATCGTCGTTGGATCAAAGTTGCCATGTGTCTTACAGAAATTAATCATTTCTTGATAGATGCGGGCAAAGGTACTTTCTGGAATCACTGCTTTCGTGTCATGCAAACGACCATCAGCACCCCACATTTTTCCGCCAGCACGAATCATTGCAGGCATAGAAGCATCTACGATCACATCGCTTGGAGAATGAAGGTTGGTAATACCTTTAGCAGAGTCCACCATCGCCAATGCTGGACGATGCTCGTGGCAGGCATGCAAGTCTTGAATGATTTCTTCGCGCTTAGATTCTGGCAAAGTTTTAATCTTTTCGTAGAGACTGCTCATACCGTTATTAGCATTCACACCCAACTCTTCAAACAGCTTGGCATGCTTTTCAAAAGCATCTTTATAGAAAATCTTTACCGCATGACCAAACACGATTGGGTGAGAAACCTTCATCATGGTTGCCTTGACGTGCAAGGACAGCATCATGCCGGTCTTATAAGCGTCTTCGATTTCTTTCTCATAGAACTCGCATAACGCTTTTTTGCTCATGTACATGCTGTCGATAATTTCGCCAGCTAATAAAGAGACCTTTGGTTTAAGGACAATAGTCTTGCCGCTCTTTGTCACCAAGTCCATCTTCACATCACAAGCCTTAGTCAAGGTCATGGACTTCTCGCCAGCATAAAAATCGCCGCCATGCATATGAGAAACGTGAGTACGTGACGCCTGACTCCACTCCCCCATCGAGTGTGGATTTTTACGAGCGTAACGTTTCACAGCAGGGGGAGCACGGCGGTCAGAGTTACCTTCGCGCAATACAGGATTTACTGAGCTTCCCAAGCATTTGGAATAGCGAGTGCGAATGGATTTTTCTTCATCCGTTTTTGGATCTTCAGGGAAATCAGGAATCTTGTAGCCTTTAGATTGCAACTCTTTAATGGCTGCAAGTAACTGAGGTACGGAAGCACTAATATTTGGGAGCTTAATAATGTTGGTATCAGGCAATAAAGTCATTTTACCTAGCTCAGCCAAGTTATTAGGAACTTGCTGTTCAGGGGTCAAGCATTCAGGAAACTCAGCCAAGATACGAGCGGCAACTGAAATATCACTCGTCACAATCTCCACGCCAGCAGGAGCTGCAAAAGTACGAATAATTGGCAGAAATGCGCGAGTAGCCAAAAGTGGCGCCTCATCTGTCAGCGTATAAATAATCTTTGATTGCTCTGAAGCCATGAATGTTTCCTCAATATTGAAAAAATTACAGAGTCAGGTTTTTACCCTGTCGCTCTCAAATCCACATTTTGCAAGTCGCTTTTAGCGCATCTTTTGCCAATGAGGCGAGTTTTCCATTTTAAATCATCGGACTTGGCAAAAATGGTGGTTTTGCACCCTAAAGCGCCTAATAAAGGGCATTTTAAGGGAATCCACCAAGACAACCGAAGCTTCAAATTCACCGTACACTGCATGCCATGACCAGCAAACATCCTTTACTAAACAAAAATCTGGTGCTGCTGATCATTTGTCAGGGGCTATTCCTCACCAATAATGTCACTTTTATAGCTATCAATGGGCTTGTGGGGTTAAGTCTTGCGCCAGCCAGCTGGATGGCCACCCTACCCGTTATGGGCTATGTTGTCGGGGGCGCCTTTTCTACCTCCATTGTGGCTAAATCTCAAAACTACTTTGGGCGCAGAGTTTCATTCCAATTGGGCTTGCTATTAGCAATGCTCTCAGCACTGCTATGCGCCTACGCCGCCATCACGAGAAACTTTTGGCTGTTGGTGCTGGGGACCTTTATTGCAGGCTATTACAGCGCTAATGGGCAGCTCTATCGCTTTGCCGCAGCAGAACTGACAGAACAGAGTCAACGCGATAAGGCGATCTCTTGGGTGCTTGCTGGCGGCATCCTCGGTGCAGTCATTGGACCTAATCTAGCCTCCTGGACTCGAGATCTGTTTGATACCGCCTTTCTAGGGGCCTATCTCACTCTATCCATTGCCGGATTCATCGGCATCTTCGTGATGCAATTCATTCAGTTTCCACAAGAGCTAAAGACTCAGCATGCCCTTACTGATGGACGCCCACTGAAAATCATTCTCCAGCAGCCAGTCTTTATGGTTGCCATCATTGGTGCAGCATTGGGATATGGGGTCATGAATCTACTCATGGCCGCCACACCTTTGGCAATGCAAATCTGTGGGCTACCATTTTCGGACACCGCTTTAGTTCTAGAGTGGCATGTGATTGGCATGTTTGCTCCCGGATTTTTTACAGGATCACTCATCCAACGATTTGGGGTATTAAAAGTGATGGGGACTGGGGTGCTTCTGAACTTCATCTGCATTGCAATCGCGCTTACCGGAACCGATCTCCATCAATTCTTTATCGCTTTATTTTTACTCGGTGTTGGTTGGAACTTTTTATTTACTGGCGCCACCTCTCTAGCGATGACTGCCTATCAACCCAATGAGCGAGACAAAGCACAGGCTACCATTAATTTCTTCGTCTTCGGAACTATGGCCTTCACTTCTTTTGGGTCAGGTGCCCTAGTCACCTCACATGGTTGGAGCATCCTCAATTGGGGATCACTCATCCCTGTTGTAGTGAGCGGTCTGGCAATTTTCTGGCTTGCTCAGCAACGGAGAAAATCTCGAGTGACGGCCTAAGAAGTTTTAGCTAGCGGCAAGTTAAACAAAAGGTTTTGTGGCTTTAACTTCAGCTGCTGCTGGTCGTTCATGGCAATAGCCATATATACCGGCTTACCAGCCTGCGCTTGAGCTACAGCAGCCTCATCGATAAAGTCTAAGCGAAATAAACAAATCACCTTTTGCAACTCATCTGCCTCTACCAACTCTTTGTTGTAAAGCTTATTCAGTATTTCAGTAGCGGCTGCATCTAAGCCAACATGCCATGACCACTTAGGATCCGTAATTTGCTGCATGGGGGTAATGCGCACACTCACTCCGAGGAAATGTTTGATCCATTTCTCTAAAACGCGACAAAAATGATTAATAGGCTCATGCCCAAAATTGAGCTGAACCGCTAAATCAAAATCTTCGTTTCGAGTCCAATAGGTATCAGCATTGTCTTCATGCAGCACATCTAGATCAGCTGAACGCATCGTCATTGACTTGCCTTTAAGCAAATCCATAATGTTGCCCGTATCGCTAGCCTGAGCATTGCGCGCAACTACTTCATCGTCCGCGCCCATCACGATGCCATCCTCGATAACAGTAATCTTCTGAGTTCTGAAAAAGAGCTCGCCCATACGGGCTTCTAGTGGATGCGCATCGTTACCCAGGATATGTCTAATGAAAATTTGGGCGAGTTGAGCAATAAATAAAGGCGGTACGTCCACTCCCTCACCTTTAAATAAACTCATATAAAAGTTCTCTAGGGAGCTTGCCGCTAATAAACGCTTTCGGTAGCGCAGCCAAACGCGATAGTTCTCCTGAATATCCTCATCAGCCATCGCCGAGATTTCATCATCAGCAACATCTGTACGAGGGTTGTCAGTTAAACGCTGATGGAGTGAACGTTCGATAGCGCAAGATTCGGGAACCAGCTTGAGCTCCGGCCTCTCCATATAAGTACGCAAAAAGTCATCCGTCACCAACAACTGATCATCAGAACTGATGGTCAGGGTGCTATATGCAGAATTTGGCCAATAATTTGTCATACGTTTTAGCTAAAGCATCATTACCAAAGAGATTTACAGAGCTCAGAATATACTAGCCAATCAATTTGTGTGAAATAGGAAAACATCATGAGTGAACTCAAAAAAATCGATACTGTTGTGGGCGAAGGCAAAGAAGCTGCCGCAGGCAATCATGTGGATGTGCATTACACCGGCTGGCTTTATGACGAGAAGGCTGCTGACCATAAAGGTCAAAAGTTTGACAGCTCCTTAGATCGTGGCCAACTCTTTAGCTTCCCCTTGGGTGCTGGTCATGTGATCAAAGGCTGGGATGAAGGCGTAGCTGGCATGAAAATTGGTGGCAAACGCACACTCATCATTCCTTCTGAGATGGGCTACGGTCCTCGCGGTGCGGGTGGCGTTATTCCTCCAAATGCCACCCTGGTATTTGATGTGGAGCTCCACGGCGTTAACTAAGACGCGCGTATTCGGCAGCAAAACAAAAGCCACCCTT